>NZ_JAPWDU010000013.1 GCF_027257155.1 Cerasicoccus sp. TK19100 | reverse complement strand
TTGTCAGCGAAGTTTAGCACATAGGTGTGCGACCTTTGCGATAATATCCTCGGCAGTTGCGGTCCAATAAAATGGCTTTGGATTTTGGTTGTGTATTTCGATGTATTTGAGGATGGCCAGTTTGAGTTCTTTGACGGATCGGTAGCATCCTCTTCTGATCTGGTCGTTGGTGATTTTGGCAAAGAAGCGCTCGACTTGATTGAGCCAGCTTGAGTGTGTTGGGATGAAGTGGGCGCGCCAACGTGGGTGTCGGGCAAACCATTGTTTCACGCTCGTGGTTTTATGGGTGGCGTAGTTGTCCATGACGATATGGATGTCCAAGTTTTCCGGGGTTTCTCGCTCGATCTTGCGCAGGAAGGAGAGGAACTCTTTCTGGGTATGCTTCTTTTGGCATTGGGCGTAAACTTCGCCGGTTTTGACATTGAGAGCGGCAAACAGGGTGGTGGTTCCGTGGCGGAAGTAGTCGCTGCTCATGGCCTCTGGGGCGCCGGGTTGCATGGGCAATAATGGCTGCGAACGTTCCAAGGCCTGGATTTGGCTTTTCTCGTCAACGCACAGCACCAGCGCGTTGGCCGGCGGGCTCATATACAAGCCCACAACATCCTTAACTTTTTCCACGAAAAATGGATCGGTCGATAATTGGAAGGTCCTGCTCCGGTGGGGCTGTAACCCGAAAGTGCGCCATATCTGCGAGATGCTCTCATGGGAAAGGCCTGTGCGCTGGGCCATTTTACGCGTGCTCCAATGCGTGCCATTATCGGGCTTGCTCTCCAAAGTTAGCCGGATGACTTCGGCGACGCTCTCTTCGGTGATCGTCAATGGAGCTCCACTACGAGGCAAGTCAACCAAGCCCTCAAGTCCCTCCTCAGCGTAGCGCTTGCGCCAACGGCCAACGGCATGTTCGCCCATACCAACTAATTGACTGATTCTTTATTGCTCACTCCCTGCGCACTGAGCAACACGACGCGGGCGCGTCGTGATTCTGCGTTTGTGGAGGTGCTGCGGCGAACAAGCTTCTCCAGGGCTGATTGCTCTTTTGCACTCAGCTCAAGCGGTGTTAAGACTCTTCCTTTTCCCATTCAACCAGTATGAATAAGGACAAAAATTGTACAAGCAATTTATGACGAAAACTTCGCTGACAATACAC
>NZ_JAPWDU010000012.1 GCF_027257155.1 Cerasicoccus sp. TK19100 | reverse complement strand
TCTTGCGCAGCCCCGTTGGGGCTGGGAGATAACCGAGCATCCAGTTTCCCAGGGTAGCGCTTCCCGCAAGCGGTTCGATTTAACCCTGGGCTATGGTTGCGTAGCCCCGTTGGGGCAGTATTTGCAGCAATCAAGATACAATATGAATGTCCGCTAGCCCTAGCGCTTCCGACAACGGACGGCAACCAGAGCGAGCGAGGAAGCGCCAACCAGTAATGCGTAAGTAGACGGCTCGGGGATCACCTCGGCCATCACCACGGCATTGATGCCAGTGGAATTAAAGGTCAGTGGCTCTTTAGTGCTTCGGATGATAAATTGGTCGTTTAAATCGGGTGAAATATCATCCCAGATAAGCCAATTCTGCGGGATGAAGCCATCGGTCTTGAAGTTCCAATCGCCAGAAGGCACGGCGGTTCCTTCAAATGTTCTACTCGGAGCTTGGCCGTTAATCGTAAAAGTGGCGCCGTATTGGTCATCCGCAAAATTCGCGGAGAGCAGCACTTCCAACGTGTAAACTCCAGGCGTCACATCCTTAAAGTAAGCAATATTGGCAACATGCTGAGTGGTGAAGAAAAGGTCTGTGCTAGCATCGGCAGTTACCCAATCTTTGGAAAAAAATCCACCAGCGCTGGCTGGCGTGCCGCCGCTACCAGCAACAATTCCTGTGTCCAGCCCAGTATTATAATCGACCAAATTGTAGTCCGTAAGACTCGCGGTAACATTGTTCCAGTTACCACCGGACAGCGTTGAACCGTAATCAACGCGAATTTCGAGACCAGCCCTCAAACCACTGGCCAAAGTGAATATAGCAATAGCAGTAGGTATAATTTTCATTATACATTCCCCTTATACAAGTAGAGTATTTTTGGCAAGTCATAAGCCAAATACCTTCAAAAGGAATACCGGATAAGCTACGAAGCAGTAGGGCATCAACTGGATGCGCAAACCAAAAGGATTCAACTGACGTGCTCCATCAACAGCGGGAAGAACTCCAGAAAATCTTCTTCAATGCCATCGTAGGCATCCGCCAGGAGCGGGATGTATTGGCTCGTGGTTTCGCGGCGGCGAATGCGGTCGGAGAGCCGTTCGTCAATGCGCTCCATCGCGCGATGCACGGACAGCGGATCGCCATAGCGTCCGAGCCGATCACTCTCCACCACCGACTTCACAAACGAGCGCGCATCGTCCGGCAAGCCCTCGGTGTATTGCTCGGTTTCCAGGTAAAAGTTGTCGAGAAAGTCACGCATACTTTGCGTTGCAAAGTTTCGCCAGTGCTTCGTGAGGAAGTGATCATACACCACGTCGATCACCACCCCGCGCAAATAACCGCGCTCGGACAAGCGGCGACAACTGCGCTTCCACAACTCATGGGAATCCGTGTAGTGGTCGATGCGGTAGTGGAGCTTGATCCCCGCACCGAAATCGCTGCTCATCTCCGGCCACTTGCGCCCCTTGAGCAGATCGGCCAGCAAGTTACCGAGCTGCATTTCGCAATTCGGCGGCGAGAGGGTTACGTGCGCGAGCCAGTTCATCGAACAATTCTATCTAAGCAAGTTATCGGCCGTTTTGTGGTGATATTTAAATACATGCTCCTTTCTCAAGATTTGAGCCCTCGGTGGATATTCGTCAAGGCCGCGCTGTTCGCGGTCATCCTGCTGATGTCATCGCTGATCGTGGTGCTGGATGCGCGGATCTGGGTGCGGGCCTTGGTCATATTCTTAGTTATTTGGAGCGCCGCACGGCTTTATTATTTCATGTTTTATGTGATCGAGCGCTACGTCGACTCCGGCTACCGCTTCGCGGGCATCTACGATTGCCTGAAATACCTCTGGCACCGAAAACAGGAAAAACAGCGAAAATAATTAATGAACAGAAGGCAGCAAAGAGAGCTAAGCCAGCAAGACGATTGAACTAAATTATTTACAGGAATCTTCATTTAACGAATCCCCATCCTCACACGCCATGCTGGCTTAGCTCTCTTTGCTGCCTTCTGTTCAAAAAAACCGCCTCCCATTTGCCCAGTGGGCAAATCCTCCGGTCCAGACTTCGGCCAGCTCAGTCGAGCGCAGGATGCTGGGATTTGCGCTTGTTAAATGGGGCCGCAGCGGCTTCAATGCGCGCGATACTGGCAACTATGGCAAAGAAAAAGAAACCGGTCTGGGAACTGCGCGGCTCCTCCATCCATAACCAGGGTATGTTTGCCCGGGTGAACATCAAGGCGGGTGAGAAAGTCATCGAATACGTCGGTGAGCTCGTCCCCAAGGCGGAGTCCGAAAAGCGCTGTCTGGAGTGGGACGCCAAGGCCCGCAAGTCCGGCGAAGGCCTGGTTTACATTTTCGACCTCAACGAAAAATACGACCTCGACGGCAACACCGACGACAACCCCGCCAAGTTCATCAACCACAGCTGTGATGAAAATTGTGAGGCCATCAACGAGGACGACCGCATCTTCATCTACGCCAAGAAGGACATCAAAAAAGACGAGGAACTGTCCTTCGATTACGGCTACGACATCGAGTGCTTTCTCGACCACCCGTGCCGCTGCGGCAGTGATAATTGCGTCGGCTACATCGTCGCCAAAGACAGCCGCCCGAAGCTGAAAAAGCTCCTCCGCAAAAAGAAGAAAAAGGAGGACGAGAAGGCCTCGGCGAAGAAGAAAAAGAAGGCCGCCAAGAAAACGAAAAAGACCGCTGAGAAGAAATCCAAGAAGGCGGCCGCGAAAAAGCCCAAGGCCGACAAGGCGGCGAAATCCGCCAAAAAGAAAAAGAAGAAATCGTGAAGCTCCTCGTCCTGACATCGAGCACCGGCGGCGGCCACGATATGCGCGCCCGGTCGCTCAAGGCATGGGCCGAGCACGAGTCCGCTGCTAGCCTCGGCATCGATGTGGAAATTTTTCAGACGCTGGAGAGCCTCGACGGGCTGTATAAATTTGGCGTCGAAACGTATAACTGGATTCAGCTCAACGCGCCCTGGCTGCACCACGTGTATTTCAATTTTCTGGAGGTCGCCGCGATGCACCGCAAGGCCTCGGCGATCAAGGGTCGCGAACGCTTTGCCGCCGAGCTGGAGCGCGTCAAGCCGGACGTCATCGTCAGCACGCACGCTCACTTGAACCACGGCTTCTTCGCGCTGGCCAAGGAAATCCTTGGCGCGGACAAGGTGAAATGCGTCACCTACTGCGGCGAGCTGTACGGCGGCTACGGTTTCAGCAAGCACTGGGTCAACCCCGAGAGCGATGGCTTCATCGGCGCCGTCGAGGAGACCTGCGAATGGGCAACCGAGCTCGGCATGGCGGACGCGAAAAACCACGTGGGCGGCTTCATGCTCAACCCCGGTTTTTGGGCGGACCCCATCAGCCCCGAGGCGCGGCGGCAGTGGATCATCGATACGCTCGGGCTCGACCCCGACCAGTTTATCCTCGTGCTCGCCACGGGGGCCAACAGCGCCAACAACCACTTGGACCTGCTCGACGCGCTGGAGCGCAAAAACGTCTGCCCCCAAGTCGTTGCCCTCTGCGGTCGCAACGAAATGGCGCTGGAGGCAGTCCGCGTGTGGGGCGTTGCCCACCCGACGATCAAGGTCAAGCCACTCCCCTACTTCACCGAGATGTTTACGCTGCTGCAATGCGCGGACGCCGTCGTCGCCCGCCCCGGCACCGGCACTACCAGCGAGAGCATTCTGGCGGGCTGCCCGATTATTTTCAACGGCCTTGGCGGCATCATGCCGCAGGAGTGGATCACGGTGAAGTTCATGCGCGCGCACGGCATCGACCTCGTCATGGGCCAGCCCGCGCAGTTGCCCAAGCTCGTCCAGCCGCTGATGAGCGACGCCCGCCTGCTCGCCGAAACCAAGGCCAAGATGGTCCTCGTCCGCCCCAAGCAGCACCCGCTGGATATTTTGCGTCTGCTGGTTTCTCTTGCCCCATCAAGCTCGGTTTAAAACAATCTGCCCGTAATGAAGTCCGTCGTTGCCCTCCAGCACATCCAGACCCGCCTGTTCCTGCACGCGGTGTTTCCCACGTTGGACTGCATGATCAAGGCATCGCCTAAGGCGCAGGCGCTGCTCAAGGACAATAAATTTTCGCTCTGCTTTCGCACGCGCTCAGGCCTCCATGCGCGGTACTTTTTCAGCGATAAAGGCTGCGAATACACCTCGGGGGACAGCCGCACAATGATCGAGCTGTTCTTCCTGAGTGACGCCCATGCGGCCAAGACATTTCTCGAAGAAGGCGGCCCGCCGCCCATACCGACGCGCGGCTTCGGCACATTGGGCAAGATGAAAACGTTCATCGCGCTAACCAAGGAGCTGGAGTCCTGGCTCAAGCCCGAGGAAGCCAAACTTGCCGACGAGGATTTCCGCGCCGTGTTCGCGCCGATGTCCCTCGCGCTCGCGATGCGCGGCGTGTGCCAGCTCTGCGTTTCCGAGCGCAAGAGCCGCGAGTGGCTGGCCAGCGGTCCGCAAGGCGTCGCCGTGTTTCAGATTGGCGAAAACGGCAAGCAGCTCTGGATTCAGCTCGTGTCGAACCAGCTGGAATCCGGCAGTGGCCAACCTCCGAAACCGGCCGATGTGCGCATCATTTTTAAGAACTCCCAAGTCGCTGCCGAGGCCGTCCTGGAACGCCTCGATTCGATGGCCGCTGTCGGCCGCGGCGATATAAAAATCGTTGGCATGGCCCCACTGGCCGACCACCTCAACGCCCTGATGGAGCGCTTGCAGGGCTTCATCGATCCGCCGAAATAATGTCGCACTACGAAAAATCACTTTCTCTGTTTGAGCGCGCATCCAAGGTCGCGCCCGGCGGCATCTACGGCCACATGAGCCCGGCGGCGTGTCTGCCCGGCGCCAGCCCCTACTACGCGGCCAAAGCCGACGGCTGCCGCTACTGGGATGTCGACGGCCACAAATACATCGACTTCATGTGCGGCTACGGGCCGATCATCCTCGGCTACAATCACCCGGAGGTCGACGAAGCCGCCGCCAAACAACGCGAGCTCGGCAACTGTTTTAACCACCCCACCGAGCGCTTCGTGGAGCTCGTCGAGAAACTCGTGTCGCTGGTGGATTTTGCCGACTGGGGCGTCTTGGCCAAGAACGGCGGCGACGTCACCACGTGGGCCATCCAAGTCGCGCGCGAGCACACCAAGCGCAAGAAAATCATCCGCCTCAAAGGCTCCTACCACGGAGTCGATCCCTGGTGCACGCCGGGCCATGGCGGCCTGATCGACGAAGACCGCGAGCACATCCACAGCTTTGCGTGGAACGACCTGAAGGCTTTCCAGGGGCTCGTGGAGCGATACAAAGGCCAGATCGCCGGCCTGATCGTCAGCCCGTGGCACCACCCGGTTTTCGCCGACAGTGAATTCGGTGCCGACGGCTTTCTATCAGGCCTCGAGAAGATTTGCCGCGAAAACGGCATCGTCTTAATCAGTGACGACATCCGTGGCGGCTTCCGTTTAAATATCGGCGGCAGCCACGCCGAGTACGGCTACACACCGGACATCGTTTGCTTCTGCAAAGCCTTGGGCAACGGCTACCCGATTTCCGCCGCACTCGGGGCCGAGCACCTGCGCGTCGCGGCGAGTAAAGTCTTCCTGACCGGCAGCTATTGGAACAGCGCCGTCCCGATGGCTGCCGCCCTTAAAACGCTGGAAATCATCGAGCGCGACGGCGTGATCGCCCACCTCAAGCAAACCGGCCAACGCCTCGCCGACGGCCTCGTCAAAATCGGTGAAAAGCACGGGCACAGAATCCGTTTTTCCGGCCCGCCTGCGGTCCCCTTCTACCGCCTCACCGAAGAAACCAACTTCGTGCGCCAGCAGCAGTGGTGCGCCGAGGCCATGAAGCGCGGCGCCTTCCTGCACCCGCACCACAATTGGTTCCTCTGCGCCGCCCACACCGATGCCGACATCGACGCCGCCTTGCAAATCGCCGACGACGCGCTCGCGGCGTGCGTGGAGACTTGGTAGGCAGCGTCCCGCTGCACCGGAGAGTTTGGGCCTGTGGCGCAATTTCGAACGTCAATGAAATGGCATATCCAACCAGATTAATGATAATCTACGTATCGAAATCATTTTTTTACAGATTTGAAAAACACTCTTTGTGAATACAAAGAACTCTAAATATTAAACATCGTGTGCGCAGTTAACGGGCGGTTTTACCTTCAACTCACGAGTAATGGTAATTTACTTGGTGAATATTCAAATAACATATCAACTGACATTGATGTCGAAGCCGCAAAGAGGCTACCTGAATCAATCGCAGATGCTGACAACGGATTTATTGGTGAGTTTAATTCAGCTTGGACAGAGAATGTAGAAAGCCGAACAGCGCGATTATCGATTCAGCGAATACCAGGCCGAAGAGGGATATTTAGTGTCACCTGGAGCGAGGGTGATAGAGAGACTTTCATTGGAGAAGGTATGATTGCTGGCGATAGGCTTATCGGCGATTACCGCAGTGTCTAGCACCCATGCCCCGTTGGGGCATTATTAATTGAGATCACAGATTGCTTGAGCAAACGAGAAAACACAATGAAGGTTATTGCCAACGAAGGTTGAGCATCACCACACTACACCAATGCCGCAATTCCAAGTCTCCATTCACCGGCCCAAAGGCTTCGTCGCGTCCGAGGTAAGCGCTGAAATGCGACGCACCATTGACGCTGTTAATGACGAAATGGTCGCGGCTGGGGTGCGGGTTTTCGTGGGCGGATTACGGCCGTTGGACCAAGCCAAAGCCCTGCGCTTACAGCCCGATGGCGAAATCCTGGAAAGCGATGGTGGCTATCTCAGCACCGATGAATTCGTGGACGGCTTCTGGGTACTCGACGTAAGCGATATGGACGCCGCGCTGACATGGGGACGCAAGGCGGCGGTCGCCTGCCGGGGCGATGTCGAGGTGCGGCCGTTTTATTAAGTTGGCTTTGCGATAAAGCGACTACTCGCTCCACTACTGCAATCGATCTACCGCCAACTGGCCGGTCGCGAGCTGGAGCAGGCTGGCGCTGAGGAAGACATCCGTGCGCGCGGTGTTGTAATTTTCGCGGGCTTCGAGGAGGCTCAGCTGTTGCGCCTGGACGTCGGTCACGTCGGCGAAGCCTTGCTTGAAGGACGCCAACGCCGCCTCCTGCGACGCCTCGCTGGCCTTGATCACCGCTTCGGCGGCGAGCAGGCGACTGCGCGCATTTTCGTAGTCGGTGTAGGCCGACCAGACTTGGCTAACCGCGGCGTTGCGCGACTCCAGCAGCGACGCCTCGACCGCGCGTTGATCGGCCTGCGCCGAGATCTTTAAATTCTGTTGGCGAAAGCCGTCGAAGACCGGCATTTGCAGCGCCACGCCCACGCCGTATTGCGCCTGAAAGCTGTCCACCCACGGCGTGTCGTCCGCACTGAAAGCGCTGTAAACGGGACCCGCGTTACCGGAGGCGATGATGACCGGATAATTCTGCGCGTCAACTTGATCCACCGAGGCCTCGGCGGCGCGTAGCTCGGCCACCTTGGCGCGGAGGTCCGGGCGGTGGGCCAAGGCGAAGTCCACCAACGAATCGACGGAGCGGTCGAAGTTTTCCGGCAAGGGCGAGTCGGCCAAATCCTTGACTTGAATGATCTCGCCCGGGTCGGCGCCGATGCTCTCAGCCAGCGCGATTTGCGCCTTGCGCAGCTCGCCCTTGAGCACGGTCACGTCGTAAACGCACTGCGCGACAAACATCTCCGCCTGCAGCAGCTGCGCCTTGGTGGCAAAGCCCTGCTCGAGCCCGGCCTTGGTCGAGCGTTGCACGAGCTCGGATTCGTCCAAGGTGGCCTGCAACACCTTCTGCTGCGAGCGCACGCTGATCAGCTTGTAGTAGGCCGAGCAGACGTTGAACAGCACCTGCTGATGTGTCTCGTTGAAGGCGAAGTTTTGCGCGATGGCCGACTCACGCGCGCCTTGGACGATGGCGTCCTGACGCCCAAAATCGTAGAGCAGCCAATCGAGCTGCAGCTCCGGCCGCAGGATCGCGATCTCCGAATAAAAATACCCCTGCTGGAAAATGTTCGGCGGCAGCGGAAAGGCGACCTGCTCATAACCGGCGGCCACCATTAAATTAATCTGCGGGTAGTAAGCGCTCTCGGCCACGCCTACGCCGCCCGCCATCGCCCGCGCGCGCTCCCAAGCCACGCGGGTCTTCGGGTTGTTGCGCTGGGCGAGGTCGGCCAGCTCGCTCAGCGTGTATTCATGCCCGGGATCGAACTCCACCATCTGCGCGCCCATGCCGTAGTTGGTCGGCAGCGGGTAGCTCTCGGCAGTGGTGTTTTTCCACGGGCGACTTGGAGTCGTGGGTGCCAGCGAAGCCGAGCCTTCGCAGCCGGTCATCATCAGCGCAATGGCCGCCACCGCCAGCACGGGCAAGGCGCTTTGCAGCGCCGCCCCGCTGCGCGTTTTTCCAGTCCAAAGATATTTGTAAGTGAGGCCCATCATGACATTGCCCAGCAAAATTCCCAACAAGCGATCCACCAGCACCGACAAGTCGGTCGCCGGCCCAAACGAATGCGTGATCAACATAAACTGCGCCAGCGCGATCTGCCGGCCGGCATAAGAAATCCGCGGCGAGCTGAGCGTGACCCACGCGGCAAGCGCGCTGCCCGCGCCCACGACCAGTAGCAGCATCCAGAGTTCATTGGACTGCGGGATCGCCCAGATCGCACCAACCAGCGCCAGGCTCGCGCCGATCACGGCGCCGGTGATGCGCAGCCACGTCTTGTGGATGATTTGCTCGGTCGTCGGCAGGCCTAACACGATGCACGTCATGAGCGCGGTCTGGATCGCCTGAAAGTTCAGCGTGGTGTAAATGATATACGTCCCCATCGCGGCAAACGTGCCCTTGAGCGCGTAGATGTGGTGCTCGGGATTCGTCTTCCAATTCGGGCGGAAGCCATACTTCGCCGACGGCGGGCGCAACTCCGCGGGCAGCGCTTTTTCCGGCGGCACAAGCACCGTGATAAACATCAGCGGCAGCAAGCCAGCGAGCACCATCGGCACAAGCCACATCGCGCCCTCGATCCAGATGCCGGGATCCGCATAACTGTCGGGCAGGATGAGCACCGTTAAAAACACCAGCGAGAGGTTTCGGATAATGTCGCCCTCGGTCATGATGTTGGAGCCGTAAAACGTGCCGTAGATCACGAGCGTCATCGCCAGCAAGCGCAGCCCCGGCGGATCGGCCACGTAGTTGAGCAGGCACAGCGCGAGGATCACAATCGGCAGCACCATCACGATCAGCGCCGTGCCGAGGACGAGCGTTTGCTTCGTGGTTGGCTTCGCAAAAACGAAGCACAGGTAAAGGCTCAGCCAGCCGTTTTCGATCTGAAACGCCATCACCAGCACGGTGGACAAGAGCACCGCCAGCACCATGCGCAGCACCAGCCAATCGCGACCGGTATAGGGCGTCAACTCGCGCCGCAGCTCGGCCCATGTGAGCCGGCCCGTCATGGTTTTTCAATCGTCACCATGGACGAGGCGCCGATGCGAAACGCGTCGGCGGGCTCGGGGCTGTCGATCCGGATGCGCACCGGGAATCGCTGCGCCACGCGAATCCAGTTGAGGTTATTTTTCACCGAAGGCAGCGGGCCAAAGTTGTAGCCGTCCTGCGTTTGCACGCCCAGACCAATACTGGCCACTTTACCCGTGAATACTTTGCCCGGCAAAGTAAGCACGCGCACCTTAGCCACATCGCCCACGGCAATGTTTTCCAAATCGCCCTCACGGTAATTCGCCACGACAAACCACTCACTCGTGTCGACGAGCGTAAAGAGCGATTCGCCGGGCATCACCATCATGCCGGGCGCCAGATCGCAGTTGACCACGCGTCCGTCAAACGGCGCGCGGATCGCCGTGCGCTGCAGCTCGACCTCTGCCTGTTGCAGGCCAATGCGCGCGGCTTGCAGCTCGGCACGGAGCGTCTCCAGCGAGGCCACGGAAAGCTCAGCCGCGAGTTCATTACTCTGGGCCATGAGCACGCTGGCGCGCGCCTGTTCGTAGGCCGAGGTGGCCGCATCGTATTTCTCCTGCGTGACAAAGCCTTGTTCGGCCAGCGGCGTCATCCGCTCGTAGGTGGACTTGGCCAGCGCCTCTTGCGCGAGCGTGCGCTCGGTGTTTTCGCGGGACATCTGGACCATCGCTTCCGAGGCCGCGCGCTGGCGCTCGGCTTCGTTGATCTGCGCTTCGAGCACGCCAATCTGCGCCTTCGTTTCGGCCACCCCGAGGGCGTAGCTTTCGGGGTCGACTTGCACCAGCAGATCGCCCGGCTCGACGGACAGCCCATCGCTTGCCGGCAGCGCGCTGATGCGCCCCGGCACTTCGGACGACACTGTGATGTAGCGCGCCATCACGTAGGCGTCGCTGGTTTGCGGATAGCGCTCCCGCTGTTGCAACAAATACAAGGCCATCAGCACCGCGCCCACAAACACGAGCGCGCTGATCAGCCGACCGGCCAGCTTGTTGCTCTTGGACTCTGGGGCACTCGGCGCGTTGGAGGAAGTTTCTTCAGTCATACCAATTCAAGCACGCAGTTAAGAGCGGATGATCCACAGCCAGAACACGCTGGACCACAAAAACGCCAGACAGCAATACACCAGGAGCGGCGCAACAAGCACCCGATGCAGCCCAAGCTTCGCCAGGACCACTTTGCTCACGGCGCTCAGGACGATGCCCGCAATCGCCGCCAGCAACCACCCCGGAAAATACGCGCCCATGATCTCCACTTCCTGATACATTGCCATACAGCTAGTAGGGCCCTAGTGCCCAAGCAACAACAAAGCTGGCCCACCGCCTGGAAGCCAGCAAGCACGCGGCACCAGTTAACTGCATAAACAGCAAGCAGCCTTGCTATAGGCCGAGCTTTCGCGCATACCCTGTTGCCAATATGAAGCTGGTAATGATCATGGTAATGGCGTTCGTCGCAATTGCTTCCAACGCATTTGCGGGCGAGCGAGATTGGGCGTCGGTTAAGAGCTGGGTTTATCAGCTGTGCAACTACCAGGATGACCGGCTCGACGCCATTGCCGCGACCGACTTCGACCTCGCCGTGATCGACCTCACCCGCGATGGCGAAAGCGGCTACTTTGAGCGCCAGGAGATCGAGGCCCTCAAGGCGTCGGGCAAGATCGTGCTCGCCTACTTCGAGATCGGCGCCATCGAGGACTATCGCCCGGAGTGGGACGCGGTCCCCCAAGAGCTCAAGGCGGGCAAAGTCGGCGGTTGGCCCAAGGAGCAGTATGTGAAATTTTGGGATGAGCGCTGGTGGCCCGTCGTCCAAGGGCGCATCGATCAGGCGCTCAAGGCGGGGTTCGACGGCGCGTATCTGGACATGGTCACCACCTACGCGGAGATCCCCAATACCGGCCTCAGCTCCGAAGAACGCGCCCGCCGCATGGTGGCCCTGATCGCGCGCATCTCCGAGTACGCCAAGAGCCGGAACCCCGATTTCAAGATCGTCCCGCAGAACTGCCCGGAGCTTTACACGTGGTCTTACTGGACGCCGCAACCCAACCAGCAATACATCAACGCCATTGATGGCCTGGGCTTGGAGTCCGTCTTCTACATCGCGCACAATCAACCCGCGGACGAAGACTGGTGCCAGGAGAATCGCGACAACGCCGTTGCCATCCGCCAGGCCGGTAAGCTCGTGCTGGGAGTGGACTACGCCACGAAGCCCACCTGCATCGCCGACGGCTACGCCAAGCAACGCGCACTCGGCTTCGTTCCCTACGCCAGCGTGGAAGCCCTGGACACAATCAAGGTTCCTTAGGCTGGGTGATAGCGTCGGCGTCCTTGATTTGCCCTACACTGCTTTTTTAACGACGGCATTTCGACATGATAAGTCGAGCCGTGCGGAGCTCCCGGCAGGGCTATCGGTCAATGAAATGTAACAAAGGATTGGTTGTCTCTGGGGGATTTTTCTCTGAACCATAGAGGCATGCACCGCCAGTTATTGCTCACCACGCTTACGCTCCTTGCGCTGACCGCTCAGGCCCAGATCAGCCAGATCTTCATGGATTCGGATGCCTATTCGGATAACAGGATGACGGCCGCGCAGATCCTTTACAGCCTCAAGGAGGCCTCCGAGATGGTTCGCAAAGACCCGCAGGCCGCCATTGCGCAGTTTCAGGACACCAAGAACGGCAAATGGAATCGCCGCAGCTTTGGCCTGTATTTGCTGGATGCGAAGACCGGCGAACTCCTCGCCTACCCGAGCACCGACGAGGACGACGGCCTCCTGCTCAAGGCGGAAGAAATCAACGCCAAGCCCTTTGCCCATTCGTCGATCATTAAGACCATCGATGCCAGCACCAAGACCTACGTGCGCAATATCCACATCGAGCACGACCCCTACGACCTCGGCTACGGCGACTTTTACATTCTCACCCTGCCCGAGCACAACGAGCCGGACTACGTCCTGTGCGCCGCCCAGAACAACTGGCAGATGGAGCGCCTCATGGTCCACAACATCGTCAAAGACGCCGTCGCCCTGATTGAGCTCCAAGGCGAGAAAGCGTTCGACTCCCTCGACAAGGGCGAGTGGTTGTTTGACTATCAGAAATCGCACATCTTCGTGATCGGCGAGGACGGCACACTGCTCTTCGACCCGATTTACGAAGACTCCGTGAACCGCAAATTCACCCAGGATCAGGAAGCCTTTGTCTATGGGCTGATCTCCGGCGCCTTGGATCACCCCAAGGGCTTCTGGACCTTCGCCGTTTGGCCCTCGGACAGGGCCAGCGACCGCATCCCCAAGTGGTGGTTCGCCCAAATCGCCAGCTACCGCGGCAAGCGCTACATCGTCGGCACCGGCGTCCACGCCCTCCACCCCGACGCCGCCAAACAAGCCGACGCGAAAAATTAACACCACCATCGCCCCGAAAACCTTTCCGGGACACACGCTCTAGCCTTGCCTTCACGCGGGCATTCGGGCATGATTTCAGTATGAAAAGTCGCGCGATCAGCAGCCCACAGGGCCGATTAAGTATCGCCGACTGCGCGACCCAGCGTCGCCGACGGTAGCTCGAAGTATCGCCGACACTTCCCCGGAGCGTCGCCGACGCTTCGGCAGGTACAAGCACTGGGGTTACTCTGACATAGGTGCCTATGTTGGTGTGAGAGATGGGCGTGTGTTGGTTGCAATGTTGGGAGACGAATCAACAAATGAAACGCCGCATAGCGGCAATTCATGGCCCCATACTTGAAGCAGAAGACATACAATCTGGGCCCACATTCAAAAATATTGGTAATTAACTTCAAACATCTTCAATCCTTGACGAACAAGAGATATCCACCCATTTTAAGCTATGCTCCATGCTCTCCTAGTCGCCCGTCCGTATGTTTTTAGGCGTAATCAATAACACTTTTCTACAAATATTATACCATGCAACAAGTTCTCCAAATATTCGAAGACGAAAACCACAATCGAGTCCGCTCGATCAATATCGACGGTGAAGCATGGTTCGTGGCCAAAGACCTGTGTGACGCCATCGGCATTGCTAACTCGCGTGATGCACTGGGGCGTTTAGACGATGACGAAAAGGATGCCGTCGGTGTTACCGACGCCATCGGCAGAGAGCAAAGGCAGTCTATCGTTTCGGAATCTGGAATGTATAATCTGATATTCCAGAGTCGCAAGCCGGAGGCTAAGCGTTTTAGAAAATGGGTCACAGCAGAGGTTCTCCCGTCTATACGAAAGACTGGATCGTACTCTACTGGAGCTGTCGGACTACCAGCTTTCGTTAGAAGATTTAACGATAATTGGGATAGGACTGATCGCGGCTATTTCTCTGTCATCAGTGAATTGTTTGTCAGACTATATGGCCGTTTTGAACAAATTGGATACACTTTACCAGACAGGGGTTCCCATGGAAAAGAGATGAGACCTGATAATAGTGTTGGTCAATTATTTTCTAAATGGCTAAAAGAAAATCATCCTGACTTGGTTGGTCTCAGGAAAAAATATAAACATAGGATACCAGAAGGATTTGATATAGATGCTTACCAGTATCCAAACGATATGCTTCCATTGTTTATAGAGTATGTTGACCAAGTTTGGTTAAGAGAGAAGGCCCAGGTTTATTTTAGCGGTAAAGACTCCAAGGCATTGGAATATCTACCTAAGCTTTTGCCTCCACCTAAGAAGTAGAATATTATGATCCAAGGAACGAGCTAAGGCGCGCCCCAACCTTTGCATTAGATGGAATAAAATGGAAAACTGGCTACAACGAGTAAAGGCATCGATTTTTCCGAGAAGCAGAGAAAAAAGCGACATTAGAGCTGCACTTTCCGAATGGTTCTATACAGGAGATACCTACGACCTCGAGTATCCATCAGCCGATTGCGAACTTTGCGGACATAAAGACATTAGATTTCAATTCACCATAGAAAACAGTTTCACCCAAAAAGATTTGTTAATCGGATCAGAATGCATTACGCGATTCGACATTCGTGCAGTTGACGAAGAGGGTCACCAGCTAGACTCGGAAACCACGAAAAAAACTGTCCAACGAGACCGTCGGAAACTAATCACAAACGCCAAAGAGAAAAGGATGTTTACGTCACTTGTGAGACTCGGATCACTAGATCAGGATTTTGAAATCGACTCTTTCATATCTTACTATGGAGAAAGAAAAGCCTTCACCCCTAAGCAGTTGGCAGTACTTCTTTGGCGGCTCGAAAAGTTTGGAGTGGAGCACAAACCAACAGACTTTAAGCTTACGATTCGAAGAAATAGAGAAAAAAATCAGCTGCTCACTCTGAAGGACTTTCAAGTCAGGGCAATCTGGAAGTGCTTATCCGCTTCTCAAAAACGATTCTATGAAAATAACACATAGAGGTCGAACAACGCTGTCGATACAACTCCGGTTAGCGCTCCTCACATGCCCTCCTACTCCACAGGAAAAATTTGACAATAGCAACCCGTCCAACATATTGGACAACTATGAACGCGATTACCTATTCCCACGCTCGAGAGAATCTTGCCGAGACGATCAAGCGTGTGTGCGCGGATCACGACCCGGTCATTATTACCCGAAAGAATACCGACGCTGTCGTCATGATGTCTTTGGAAGACTACGAGTCGATGGCGGAAACCACTTACCTGCTCCGCAGCCCGAAGAATGCCAAGCGGCTGCTGGATTCGATTGAGCAATTAAACAGCGGCCAAGGCCAAGAGAGAGAGTTATCCGAGTGAAGAAGGTCTTCTCCGATCGGGCATGGGAGGATTATTTATACTGGCAGAAAACGGATAAGCGGATCCTCAAAAAGATTAATGAGCTAATCCGGGACATTGACCGCAACGGCAACGAGGGGCTCGGCAAACCAGAGCCCTTAAGGCATTCGCTCTCCGGCTGGTGGTCGAGGCGGATAAACGAGGAGCACCGGATTGTTTACCGCATCACCGAAGACCAGATAGAAATCGCTCAGCTACGCTACCACTACTAGGCGCGCCAAACTACACGCCCGCTTCCACGCCTTCCAGCAACAGCTCGCCGATGACGGTCGTGGCGCTGGCTTCGGTGACCTTGACTTTGACCAGCTCGCCGACGAGGCGCTCGCTCGCGGGGACGATGATTTTGCGGTAGCCGCGGTTGCGGCCGACGAACATGTTTTCGCCGCGCTTGGCCGGGCCTTCGATCAGGATTTCCTGCACCGTGCCGATCATCGATTCGTTGCGCGCCAGGGAGTATTCGCCGAGTTGATCGAGCAGGAGCTGGTTGCGCTCAGCCTTGACCTCTTCGCTGATCGGGTCGCCCAGCGGCTCGGCGGTGGTGCCGGGGCGGACGCTGTATTTGAAGATGTAGGCCATGTCGAAGCGGATGTCCGCAAAGGCCTGGCGTGTGAGCGCGAAGTCTTCCTCCGTCTCGCCGGGGAAGCCGACGATGACGTCTGTGGAAATGCACATGTCCGGGCAGCGTTCGCGCAGTGCGGTGATGATGCGCTTGAAGCGCTCCACGGTGTAGGGGCGGCGCATCGCTTTGAGGATGCCGTCGCTGCCGCTTTGCAGCGGGAAGTGGATGTATTCGCAGAGCTTTTCCAGGCGGCCGTAGCAGTTGATCAGGTCTTCGCGGAAGCCGACCGGGTGCGGGCTGGTGAAGCGAATGCGCTCAATGCCGTCTATCGCGTTGACGCGCTCCAGCAGCTGGACGAACGGGCTCTTGCCGTCGACAAAGGGGAACTCGCGCACGCCGTATTGGTTGACGATCTGGCCGAGCAAGGTGACCTCCTTCGTGCCGTTGGCGGCGAGCTCTTCGATCTCGGCGACGATGTGGTCCATCGGGCGGGCGCGCTCTTCGCCGCGGGTTTTCGGGACGATGCAGTAGCTACACTTCATGTTGCAGCCCTGCATGATGCTCACGAAGGCGCTGACCTGGCGCTCGCTGCTGTGGGTGCGAATAGTGTTTTGACTGCCCTCCTCGGCGTCGAGGTCGATAATGGTGCTCGGGCGCGGCCCCTGCCCCTGGCGCGTCGCAATGAGCGCATCGAGGTGGTCGGGGACGGCGTGGAACTTTTGCGTGCCCACGAGCAGGTCGAGATCCGGCAGGCGGTCGAGGACGTTCTCGCCGCGGTTTTGGGCCATGCAGCCCATGATGCCGATCATGAAATTCGGGTTCTTCTTGCGGCGCTTGCGCAGGTGGCCGGCCTTGCCGAGGGCCTTTTGCTCGGCGAGCTCGCGCACAGAGCAGGTGTTGAGCAGGACGATGTCGGCGTCGGCCTCGTCCGCCACGATGCTATAACCGCGCCCACGCAACATTGCCGCGACGGCATCGGAGTCACGCTCGTTCATTTGGCACCCGTAGGTTTTGATGTGCACGCGGTTCATTAGAATCGAGAAAACCGCGCAGGATGAAGGCTTATCGTGGTCGGGTCAAGATTGGGCTGTAGGCATCGCGGCATAAAGCCGCTCCCACATTTTTGCTCGCCCAGTAGAAGCGGCTTTACGCCGCGATTGCTTCTGAATGGAGAACCACTTCGGAATGTAGGGCTCGCGCTTGCGCGACGCCGCCACTGCCCCTACGCCAGCAGGATGCGGCATCGCGCAAGCGCGAGCCCTACAGTTCAGAGCAGGCCGGCCAAGCGACTGAACGATGAAGTCCGTTTGCGAATCTACAAATAGTAGAAGACATTGCTTCAGGCAATTCGGCCTAGCCAATGTGAATAACTGAACCTCGCTATTCTCACATTTCTTGCTACAACCAAGCCTGTGCGTCGTATATCCCTCATTTTGCTGGTCCTCTTCCTGACCAGTCAGCTTTTTGGCATCCAGAAAATGGAGGTATTTGAGCTGCAAAACCGCGACGCCGAGTCCTTGGTACCCGTGATTGCCAGCGCGCTCGGACCGGATGCCCGGGTCACCGCCGACACCCGCACGAACAGCCTCATCGTCTCCTACCCGGCCGAGCTGAAGGAGAATTTACACACGATCATCAACCAGCTCGACCGCGCCGAGCCCAACATCACCGTCGAAGTGACCACGGTCGACGTGGAGACGGCATTCCTGGTCAAGCTCGGCATTGCAGGGCGTAACGGCCTCAGCCCCAACGACTACGACCGCCTGCTGCCCCTGCTCGTTGGCAGCAGTCAGGCCGAACTTACCGGCCAGCAAAGCGTGATCACAAAAAATAACCTCCCCGCCCGCATTGCATTGCAGTCACAGCCCGCCTATTTCGACCCTAACCGCCCACGCCCGCCAGCGGTCACGCAAATGAGTGTTATCCCCCGCCTTATGGGTAACGAAATTGAGCTTAAATTAGCCCATACATCGCCCTCGTTGGCCGGAGAAAATGAAACCGGGCAAGGAAGGGTATTCGCGACGAGCATGATCCCCGATGGTGGCGCATTGATGTTCACCTTTAACCAAGAGGAAAGCCAGCCACGCCAAGCATTTATCCCGATCATGCCACTCGGATTGGGCCAATCAAAAGAGCGATCCATGCAGCGCCTGGTCCTGCTCCATGCTGAAACTACCGATTATAAAGAGGCCGAAAATAAGTAATAGCGAAAATTAAAAATCCAAGGTATCATGTAGGGAAATTCAGGTGTTGTTTATAAAGAAACTATGAATTGACTAACTAGGCTATATAGCCTATTCATATAGACATGCGTTTGCAGGGGATGAGTTCTAAAATACAACCAAGAGTCTTTGTTTACGGCACCCTCAAGCCGGGCGGATACTACTGGCACCGCTTTTGCGAAGGCCGGGTCTCCAATGCGGTAAAAGCAAAAGTGAAAGGAAACCTCTATGCGCTGCCGGTTGGCTATCCCGCCATGGCGGCGGGAGACGGCTGGGCTCACGGCTATTTGTTGACTCTGCATGACGAGGCCGTTTTGCGCGGCTTCGACACCTTGGAGGACTACGAGCCTGGCCGCTGCCCATCTGAAAACGAATACGAGCGCGTCGAAGTCAGCGTGTATTTGGAAGATGGCACCTCCGCCGGCACCGCCTGGACCTACATGATGGAATTGGAGCGCATCAACGGCTACCAGGGCGTCATCATCGCCAATGGCGACTGGGATGTCGACGACCCCGACACGCTGCCCTCGCTCTGCTAGAGCACTTTCACTTTAAATAGTCTGTTCAGGCCGCTGTGATTTTGCGTGTCCAGCAAGGCACGAGGAGCAAAGCGGGCTGGAAGCCCGTGAGCGACGAGTAACGCTGCTGGCGCACAAAAGCACACGGTTACAAGCTTCGGGCGCAAATGAAAGGTCGCGGCGTTGGAGCCTCAATCACGGGCTTCCCACAGGCTCAGGCCAGGCCAGCCCGCTCAATCGGCTCCGCCTTGCGCTGCATTCATTTTCGCTCCCACCTGAGCGGACTATTTAAAGTGAAAGTGCTCTAGGCGCTTAGCGGAATCCTGACAGAACCGCTTGCGACGGGCTTGATTTAACCGCAGCCATCGTTAGCGTTCCGATCCATGCACGCGACTGACAGCTGGTTCGACCAGCGCGAAAAATGCCCGATCTGCCATGGCAGTCAGTTTCGCCTGGTGCATGCAGCACCTTTTGATCAGCCGCCGCTACGTGACTATTTTAAGCTCTACGACGAGATCGGCGGCGTCGAGTTCGACATCATGCAAGGTGCCGAATATCGCCTGTGCGAATGCGCGCAATGCCGGGGGCTTTTTCAGCAGAACATCCCCAATGACGCGCTCATGGTGCGCCTGTATGAGCAATGGATCGACCCGGAGAAGGCCCGGGAGCGCCACCGTCAGCAGGATAACCTCGATCTCTACGCGCACCACGCGCAGGAGATGCTGCAGCTCATCGCCTACTTTGGGCGCAAGCCGGCGGAATTGGCGTTTTTTGACTTCGGCATGGGCTGGGGGCAATGGCTGCTCATGGCCAAGGCTTTTGGCTGCCAAACCGCCGGTGCCGAGCTCTCCGAAGCCCGCATCAACCACGCACACGCCAACGGCCTGAAAACCATCACGTGGAACGAGATTCCGGGCCAGCAATTCGACTTCATCAACACCGAACAGGTCTTTGAGCACATCCCCGAGCCCCTTGAGACGCTGCGCCACCTCAAAAAGGCGCTCAAGCCCGGCGGGGTGATTAAAATCAGCGTGCCGGACGCCGAAGGCATCGACCGTAGCCTTGAAACCATGGACTGGCAGGCACCCCGGAAGCACCGCAATTCGCTCAACGCCGTTGCTCCGCTGGAGCACATTAACTGCTACCGCCGTGAGAGTTTCGCCGTGATGGCCGCCCAGGCCGGCATGGAGGAAGTCGCCCTGCCCCTGCGCCTACAATACAAATACTGGTTCGCCTGGGGCAAGCCGGCCCGCATCGCCAAGAACCTCGTCCTTCCCATTTATCGCAACATCCTGAGAAAGCAAAATTACGTGCTGCTGCGATCGGTTTCCTAAATGGCCCCACAGCAAAATAGGGTCTGCGCAGCACAAAAACCGGTAAAAAACGCTAGTTCGCGGAAAAGAATTTGATTCATCCAGCCAAGGCGTGAATCGTGGGGCCAATGAGCGCACCCATTCCGAATATTTTAGCTGATCGTTATGCATCTCAAGCGATGCAGGACATCTGGTCCGCCACGGGCCGCATTGTCCTGGAGCGTGAGTTCTGGATCGCCGTCATGAAGGCCCAGCGCGGCCTCGGTCTGAGCATCCCCGCTGAAGCCATCGCAGCTTACGAGAAAGTCAAGGACCAGGTGAACCTCGACTCCATCCGCGAGCGCGAGGCCATCACCAAGCACGACGTGAAGGCGCGCATTGAGGAATTTAACGAACTCGCCGGCTGGGAGCACATCCACAAGGGCATGACCAGCCGTGACCTCACGGAAAACGTCGAACAGCTGCAAGTCTGGCGTTCGCTGGAGCTCGTCGCGACCAAGGCAGCGGCCTCGCTGCTGGCCTTTGCCAAACGCGCCGAGGAATACAAGGGCCTCGTGATCACTGGCCGCACGCACAACGTCGCCGCGCAGACCACCACCTTTGGCAAGCGCCTGGCCATGTTTGGCGAGGATATGCTCCGCGCCATCGAAAACCACGAGCAGACCATGCGCCAGTACGCCGCGCGCGGGCTCAAGGGTGCCGTTGGCACGCAGTTGGATCAGCTCAATCTCTTCGAGCAAAACGCCAGCCAGGTTTCACGTCTGGAAGACGAAGTCGTCAAGCACCTGGGCATTCCGCAAAGCCTGAGTAACGTCGGCCAGGTTTACCCGCGCAGCATGGACTTCGAGGTCGTCAGCGCGCTTTACCAGCTCGGCGCCGGGCCGTCTTCTTTTGCCAAGACGCTCCGTCTGATGGCGGGCCACGAGCTCGCAGGCGAAGGCTTCCTGCCTGGTCAGGTCGGCTCCTCCGCGATGCCGCACAAAATGAACAGCCGCTCCTGTGAGCGCATCAACGGCTTCCACGTTATCCTTCGCGGCTATATGGAAATGGCTGCCGGGCTCGCCGGTGACCAGTGGAACGAGGGCGATGTCTCCTGCTCCGTCGTCCGCCGCGTGATGCTGCCCGACGCGTTTTTCGCGATCGACGGCCTCTTTGAAACGCTCCTCACCGTGCTCAACAACATGGGTGCCAACCCGGCGATGATCGAGCAAGAGAACCGCCGCTACCTGCCCTTCCTCCTGACCACTACCGTGCTCATGGCCGCCGTGAAAAACGGTGTGGGCCGCGAGACCGCGCACGAGGTCATCAAGGAGCACGCCGTCGCCACGGCCAAGGATTTGCGTAGCTGCGTCATTTCGGAAAATGACCTGTTCGACCGCCTCGGCAAGGACGAGCGCCTTGGCCTGAGCCCGGAATACCTGAAGCACATCCTGACCACTGCCGGACAAGCCACCGGTGCCGCGCATCCGCAAGTGGAGACCTTCATGAAGCAGGCCCGCGGCTGGGGCGAGCGCTACCCGAAGGCCAAGGATTTGCAGCCCGGGAAGATTCTGTAGCCGCGCGCCGGGTCGCGGCGCGGAAGATTAAAGGAAAAAGATTAAAGGAAAAAGGGTCAGGGCGTAGGATGCGGGCAAAGCAGCTAGTGTTGGTGCTGGCATCTGGAAATTCTTTATCCAATCCACCAAACTGAAACTTTTTCCTTTAATCTTTTTCCTTTTTCCTAGGCGGCCTTTGGCCGCCTAGTTCTCATACCGATCCGGCCGGAACTCCCAGCGGATTTCCTTGCTCTGCGTGCGCTCGTAGGCCTGACGCTCTTCGTGGTAGCCGACTTCGCGCATCGTATCGAAATACATCACGTAGCACATCACGCCGAGCAGCAGGAACATAAACGCATACTGCATACCAAAGATGAAGCCAGCCGGCAACTTGTGGCCGCTGAGCTTTTGGATCGTGGCAATGGTCATATGGCCGCCGTCGAGCACGGGGATTGGCAAGAGATTCAAGATCGCGAGGTTGATGTTCAATAACACCGCGAACCAGATGGCGCGACGCCAGTCCCACTGGGCGATCTTGTAAAGGTTGGTCGTGATGCCGACTACGCCGGAAAGGTGGCGCACCCCGATGTCTGACTTCGGGCTGAGCAAGCTGCCAAGCGTCCGGAAGGTGCGCTCAATGTGCTCTTGAAACTGAACCAGCGGATTCTGATGGATGAGCACCATCTGCCGCGCAGTGATAAAGCCGAGCATCACACGCTCGTTGGGCGGTGTGATCGCGAAAGTCGTTTCCGCAGGCAGCTCGCGTTTACGCGTTTGCCCTTTTCCGTTGGTTAGCTCCAAGGCAATCGCGCCACCAGCCGCTTGTGCAAAGGCCTGTTGTAAGGCCGCTAGCGAACCAACTTGCTGACCATTGACGGACTCAATCGTCCAATCGCCGTCACTCTGGAACATCTTTTCTCCGGACTCCATGGTGAAGACCGCCAGCAGCGAAGCCGTCTCTGGCAGCGAAGGATCTTCCTTGGTATCGAGCGGGTATTGCGGGATAATTTCAAAGGCGGGCTCCTCTCCGCCAGGCAGCGTGACTACCGCAACCGGGCGCGTAGTCGGCACTGGCAAGGCATCGATATTCAAAGTAACTTCCTGACCGGCGCGATCCACGACCACAGGGATCGTTTCGCCCCGCCGCTTCCCCAGGATTTGGGAAAGCTGTTCAACGCTGTAAAGCTTCTCACCGTCGGCTGAAAGGACGGTGTCACCCAACTGGAGTCCCGCTGCCTTCGCCGGAGAATTATCCTGAAGCCCAATGACCTCCAACGAGCCGCTTGAACCAATCCCGATCTGGCGGATCAGGTCCTTGGAGCCGGAGTTGATCTGTACCAATTCCGGCTGGATCGAAACATCCTTTTGTTGGCCATCACGCTCGATCGTGAAAATCGTTTGCGGGTTGCCTTCGCTGTCGCGGCCTTTGCCGAGGGCGACCATTTCCGGCACGTCCATAAAGGACTCAATCGGCTCACCGTCGACGGCGATAATGCTGTCTCCAGCGCGCAGTCCTGCCTGGTAAGCTGGCCCGGGGGCACCGTTATCCAGCTCCTCAAGCACGACGCCGATCTCGCGGCCCTCCGCGCCTTTGTCACTCGGATAGCCGGTATACCAGCCGACCAGAGCGATGAGAATCGCCAACATGAAATTGAAAAGCGGCCCCGCGAAGGCGACATACATTTTGTCCGCGTAAGAAATCGGGGGCAGTTTGTCGCGTTCGTCGTCCTCGGTACCGCCCTCGATACCGCGCATTTCGGCTAACTGCGGCAGTGTCACGTAGGCACCAAAGGGGATTGCGCAGATGCAATATTCCACGCCGTCGCGGCCCTTCCAGCTGATCAGCTTACGTCCGAGGCCAAACAGGGAAAAGCGGTCCACCTTCAGCCCGCGCCAGCGCGCGGCGATGTAGTGGCCGTATTCGTGGACGACAATTGCACCGTTGAACAGCAGGAGCACCCAAAAGACGCCCCAAGCGCTGCTGAACAGCATATCAAACAAAGTGGGTTCAACCATTATTCTCTACCGTAGATGATTGGAAGTCAGACCGCAATGCCGAAGAAATGTTCAATGCAGGGTCGAATTCTCCGGGGTATTGGCGTGGCGTGGGTCAGTCACTTCAGTGGCCGACATGTATTTCAGGCTGAATGGCAATTCATTGCCAACATACGGATGGCTGAAGCCAACCGCGCACGCCCTCAGCATCGAGTGCGGCGCGAGATCGCCACTTAGCAGGAGACGCGCGCCTACCCTACCCGTTTTTTAGTCTGACGGCCCGTAACAAAATAATGATCGTTACGACATTCCATCACCCGCGATTGACGCCCGCGCGAATGCCAATATCCTGCTCCTTACCATGAAGCACGTTCCCCTGATCCCATCTACCGCCTGCGGCCCACTGGGGGTCAAACACCTGCCCCGCCTCTGGCTCAAGGTGTCCCTGCGCACCCAGGACAAACTCCAGGACGACTACCACAGCATCGGCCCCGGCTTTGACCGGATGACCCTCGATACCCTCGGCGTGCCAGCGGAGGAGTTTGAGCACTACATCGCCGAAGACCGCCCCACCTACATCGAGCTCGAAGCTTGGATCATTAAAAATTACGGCGACGGGCTCGACCCCATGAAGATTGCCACGCTAAACCGCATCATCGAGACCTATCAGCACGACCCCGAGACACGCGCCCAGATCCTCGATGAAGCCGGCATTCAGGACGACAAAAGCATGCTCACCGCCGCCGTGCTCAACAACATCGACGACTGGACCGTCTTCCACAAAAGCGTGCTGGAGTAGCCGCCGCCTAAACCGCAATCGCAGCCTGAGGCCGTGCCCGCCGCAGCGCTGCCGAAGCGATAATACGCACGATCTCATCGTCGCTGAGCATATCGGTGTTGATGATCAGGTGGTAAAGCTCGGGGTCTTCAATATCCCGGCCAAAGTGCGAACGGAAGAACTCCCGGCGGCGACGGTCGTCCTTGAGCAATCGGTCGGCGGCTTCTTTTTCGCACAGGTCGAAAAGCCGCTCCATGTGCAGCAGCCGATACTTCACCGAGCCGACCAGGCGCACATTGAGCACGTTGCGCATCCCTGCACCCACCACACAGGCACCGCGCCCGACCAGAATCACGTGACCACGCCCCAGGAGGCGGACGATTGTGTCGCCCACTTTCTCGTGCAGCTCCCACATCGAGGGGTGCAGACCAACGATTTCGTTGATCGCCGACTGGAGCTCGTTGACCTTGGTCTCGGTCATGAATTTTTCCAGATAGCGCGGCAGGTTATGGTCGTCGAGGACGCGATGGATGAGGTTTTTGTCGAACAGCGTCCACGGCGGGTCGGTAACGGCGTCTTCCTGTTCGAGGTGCTGCACGAGCAGCTTGGCAATGGTCGTTCCGCGGGCTCCGACCTGCCGCGAAAGGGTAATGGCAGGCAGGCTGGCCGGGGTTGGGCGGAGTCCGCCACGGGTATCCGCCGAGCTCGTAACGTAAGCCCGGCATTTTTCAAACAAGCGGGTTTCGGACATGGGGTTTCCTTGGTTGAATGTAATATAAGCAATTGTCCATCAAGGCTCAAGCGATAAATCGCATTTTCCGTATAAAATTAAGCCGGCTGGACATTCTTATAAGAGCGGTTAAACTGATATTTATGCCCTACCTAAATATCCAAACGAACCAGACCCTGAGCGACGATTACCGCGAAAAGTTACTCGTCGAAAGCTCCAAGCTGGTCGCCGAAGGTCTCGGCAAAAGCGAAGAGTTCATGATGGTCTCCATCAAAGACGATACTCCCATGTTATTTGGCGGTAAGTCCGGCCCCACGGCGTTTCTCGAAATCAAGTCCGTCGGCATCCCCGCCAACAAAACCAAAGATATCTGCCAGCAGCTCTGTGAGCTGGTTCATTCCGTGGCCAGCATCCCGCCCGAGCGCATTTACGTGAAGTTCAACGACGTCCAGCGCTCCATGTGGGGCTGGAAGGGCGACATGTTTGGCTAAGATAGCCGCCACTGACAAAAAAAACGACGGCTCCTACGAGCCGTCGCTTCCAGTTGTTGTCGTTAAGATAGTAACTACTTGCGGCGGCGGATTAGGACCGCGCCCAAAACGATTGCGCCAATGCCTGCGGCGGTGACACCCGGCTCCGGAACGATGCTAATCGTGCCATCGCTGGTAAAAGTTGCCGGATCCGGCCCTTGAACAGCACTAAACCCATCGGCCGTAAAAGTGATCACGCCGGTGCCTCCGGTCAGCGACATAATTTCGTTGAAGAAGGCCGTGCCGGCCACGGTGAAATTGGTGATCGTCGCCTCACCCGTACCGGTAGCTTCAAAGTCATTTACGTTATCAACAGCAGTAATAAAACGAGTAAGGTCACCCGTGACCCATTCATCGCCATTGTAATAAAAAGTCAGGTTGGGCCCGGCACCACTGATGCGGTAGTCCTCAAAACCGGGCGAAGCGGGTCCAGGTGATTGCGTTACGGAACCCGGGCCGGTATACAAGTCCAACGATCCAAATTCCCAAGTCAGCAGGGAAATATCGAAACCGCCGCCTCCAGGGGAAAAGGTATCCAAGTCGGTGGTGTTACCAGTCGCACCACTGGGACCGAGCGGCGAACTGCCGTAGTCATCGACAATGTTTAGATACATACTGGTGCCGGTCACCCAAGGGTCTCCATCGGCATTGATCGTGTTCGTAACTCCGTTCTGGTAGGTAATGAATGCCGCAGAGGCAGACAGCGTGGATAGGCTAAACAAGGAATATACTAGCAGTTTCATAGTATCCACAAGCATAGGCACAAGCCCCCACCCAGGCAAGATTAATGTAACTCGAAAATAGAGGGCTTCAGCTATCGGCCCCTTTTTTCCCTCTACATAAGTGGATAATTAAGAGCAACCCACTCAGCGCCAAACCCGGTGCGAGCACGAGCCACGGGGCGTTCGCGAGGTAGGCTTGATTTTGACGCAGCATGGCCCCCAATTCGGGAAAATCCGGGTCGCCGATCAGCCCCAAAAACGCCAGACCGCTCAGCTCCAGCGCACACAGCGCAAAGACCAAACGCGCCAGCGCCGCGACGTCGGGCGCGAGGTTGGGCCACAACGTACGCCGGAACAGCCCCCACCCCGTCGCGCCCAGCGCTTCGCTGGATTCCACGTAGGCCGCGCGCATCTGCTCGCGCCAGTTGATCCGCAGTTGCCGGTAGCTGATGGGGGCATTGCCGAGGGCGACGGCGAGCACCAGCGTCGCCCCACCGGGTGGCAGAAACACGAGCAAAATCAGGCTCAGGAAAATAACCGGGAGCCCCAGCCAGACTGACGCGATCAGCGGGATGGTTGCGCGGCCAAATTTACCCGTTTTTTCCTCAATCGCCAACATGCAGGCAGCGACGACGAAGTTCAGCGCGAGCGCCGCGAGACTGAGAAAGGCGGTGTTCGCCAGGCCGCGCCAAAGGCGGCTAAACACATCGCGCCCCAAGCCGTCCACGCCCAGCCAATGCGCCGCGCCAAAACCGCCCAAACGCAGTTCGCGGAAGTCCTGCGCCAGCGGATCATAGGGCGTCCAGGCGAGCCCCACGGCGGCCACGGCGAACACCCCGACCAGCAGCCAGTTAACGCGCATCACTGCCCTCCTCCGTTTGCGCCAGGCGCGGGTTCAACGCCACGGCGAGCAGCTCCGCCAGCCAGACCACGGCAAAGATGAGAAACATCACCAACAGCAGGCCGTATTGGATAATAAACACATCGCGGTCCAGCACGGCACCCACCAAATACCGGCCCATGCCCGGCCAGGCAAAGACCGTCTCCGTTAACACCGAGCCCCCCAGCAGCAGCCCAAAACTGGTCCCCAGCGCAATAATCAACGGTGCCCCGAGCAGCCGCAACCCATGGCGCAGCCAGATCGTTACCGGCGAGAGCCCCTTGGCCCGAAGCGCGATAACGAGGCGCTGCCAGCGGGGTTCCTGGATGCGCGCACGCAGCAGGCCGCTCACCACCGCAGCGGGAAAAAACGACAGGCAAAACGCCGGCAAGGCCAGATGGTGAAGCGTTGATCTCAGCGCTGGCCAATCTCCGGCCGTGAGCGAATCGATGATCAAAAAGCCCGTCCCCCGGGGCCGAATTAACACGTAGTCAAACCGCCCCGAAACGGGAAACCAGCCCAGCCAGGCCGCGCCAATAATGATCAGCAGCAGGCCCAGCCAGAAGATCGGCACGGTCAGCCCCAGCGCCCCCAATGCCTCGGGCAGTCGCCGCGCCCAGCGCCACGGCAGGGCCTCGCCCATGAGCGTCGTCCCCAGCCCGACCAATACGCCGATAACCAGCGCCGACAGGCTCAGCTCCAGCGTCGCGGGCAGGCGGTTTTTCACCTCATCGGCCACCGGGCGTTGGTTCAAAATACTCGCGCCCCACTCGCCCCGGAGGAAGTTGCCCAGATAGCCAACGTATTGCGTGGGCCAGGGTTTATCCAGCCCCAGCTCGGCCTCGATCTGTGCCGCGCGCTCCGGGTTGGGCGCCTTTTGCGCGAGCAGCACGCCATCGCCCAGCGCCAGCCGCGACGCGGCAAACAGCAGCGCACTCGCCGTTAAAAACAGCGCCAGCAACAGCAGAGACTTGCGCAGCGCATAACCAACCATCCCGCTATGCCATCCACCTGGAATGCAGTGTCAAGGCAGCAGCGCACGGCCTATCGCCATTTCCAACCACGATGATCTTCCACCGAGATATCCGTTAGACGGGAAAGCTCCTGCAGGAACGCCACGGTCTTTTCCTGGCCAATTTCTGAAATCGGCAAAAGAAACATTTGCCCTGGTTTAATGCGAACCATGCCCAATTTGTCATCATACTTGAGCCCAATGATTCCACTAAATTTAATATAGCTCTCGCCATCAAAACCGTATGTGCGGATACCATCCTCCTCGATGATGATGCGATTCGATTCACCTTCTAAGCGCCCTTGGAAGAGTCTTTGGTAATGCTTGGCGAAGTGTCTGCGATATCGCCAATGCGTCCACTTGGGCAGGAAGAGAAAAAGTAGGATGGCACCCACAAAAAATAAAGCAGCAATAGAAGGTTCAGCCTTATTGAAAGCAACGAATGCAAAGCCTAAGTAGAATAAAGATGCCAGAACCCTTACGATTAAACGACGCCTAGAGCTACCAGCATCATGTGCAGAGTGAAACATCTGGCCGTCGACGAAATCATTTTCAGTGATTCGGTATGAGATCTCCATGGCGCTCCATAAATTCGAAATATGCCGAATTGGCAATCACTACTTCAGTCCCGACTTCGGATCATGCGCGATGATCCAGGCGCGCATTTCCGGGCTGATTTGGCTCAGCGGATTGCCGCCGACCGAGAGCTGCTTGACGGGGACGCTCATCAGCGAGTCGGGCAGGTTTTGCAGTTCGTTGTCGGTCAAGACCAGCTCGCGAAGCTGTTGGCATTGGCCGATCTTAGGCGAAATTTTCTTGAGCAACGGATAGCCCTGCTGCGGGTCACCGTAGCAATGCAGCACCTCCAACCGAGTCAGCTGCCCAATGTCGTCGGTGATCTCGACCACGCCATCCTCCTGTAAATAGAGCTGCGTAATGTGGCCGTTGGTGACATAGGTCGCGTCCTCGACTCGTTTTTGAGTCAGCCCGTTAGCGTCGAGGATTCGGCGCACGGCCTGCATTTCCGGATGGCTGGCGGGCAGTGTTTCCACGGACTTCTTTTGGGCACTGATCGTGTCCATGTCGGTCGCATTGCCGTATTTGAGCGACTCGCGGAGAGCCAGCAGGAAGCCTTTGCCCATAATCAGCTCACCCGCGTAGGAGTTGGGGTGGACGTCGGCGGGGTCATTGGTGTGTTCCGGAGCGATGAAATTACCGTCGCGATGGTCGGCGGAAAGCAGCGCACCGAGGTCGTAGATGACCGCCTTGCCGCCGTAGCGCTGGCGGACTTTTTCATTAAACTCCGCCGCCTGCGCATTACCCTCGGCCTTGCTCGGGCCCATGAAGCCGCTCGTCACATAAATAACCGTCAGGTCCGGGTAATCCCGCGCGAGGCCGTCAACGAAGTCCGCGTATTGCTGGAAGGGGTCACCTTTGGCCTGCGCGTAAAACAACACCGCCACATCGGCTTTTTTCGCGAACTCGTGAGGCGGCTCGCGGAGCACTTGCTCGAACTGCCCGATGCGCTTGGTCTGCGGGTGCGGCGTGGCGAGAAAATGCACAAAGCGGTGCTCGTCGAACGCGTCGGGCGGGATGATCGTCGGATCCCCGGCAGCGCGAAAAACATTCCACAGCTGATAGCCGTCCATGATGTCATAGCGAGGGTCTTCCTTTTTCAATGCGTTGAGGCCGTCCTTGAGGTTCAGGCCGAACGAACGGCTCGCGAGGATAATCTTCAGCTCGCGCATCTGGTCGAGCTCCGCATCGGTCAGCGAATCGAAGTGCTCATCGACATACGCGGCGTTGATAATTGGCGGCTCGGCAAAGAGCGGGGTCAGCGCCAGCAACAGACACAGGGGGAGGTATCGCATGCCCGGACTTTAGCGAATCAAAGCTTATGATCAAACCAAATGCGTTGATATCTAACCGCCCCGATAATCGCTGGGGGACTTTTTGTGCGCCATTTTAAACCGGCGGCTGAAATAAAAGGCATCCTCGTAGCCGACTTCATGGGCGACTTCCTGCACGTCCAGCCGGGTGTTGCGGAGTAGCTCGGCGGCCACGCGCAGGCGATTGCTCTCCAGCATGCGCTGAGGCGTCGTGCCGGTCTGCTCGCGAAACACATGTGCAAAGCGCGAGGCGGACAGACCACAACGCCGCGCCAGCGAGTCGCTGTCGAAATCCTCCCGCGGCAAGGTGGCCAACCACTCAACGACGGAGCGAATGCGCGGGTCCATCCCGCTGCCGGGCAGCTCGCTGTAGGCGTTGTGGATTTCCAGCACCGCGCGCTCCAGGGCGTTCATCGCGAGCTCCGGTGCCAGCGGCAGGCCCGAGCGACCGAGTCGAATCGTGGTCTCCATCGCCTCGTCCACCGCTGGTCGATGGACAGGGGTCAACTCGAAGATGCGGACGCCTCGCGCGCGCTCCGCCCAGGCGAGCCAGGGCCGCCAGTGCGCCCGTGGATTAAAGTGCGCCCAGATGATATTCCATGTGCCGTGAGCCGCATCCGTTCCATAGGACTGATAGGCACCCAGCTCCCATAGAGCGACTGAGCCGGGATTTAGCAAGATGCGCCGTCCGTCATGAGTTTCGCAGTATCCGCGCCCCGATCGGCTGTAAATAAGCAGCCAATCTCCGGAGCCCTCCGGTCTCCAGGTCGTGTAGCCCGTTCCCCGCTCCATCGCGCCAGGCCCGATAAGTTGGATGTTGGTGTGGATATCGGGCGTGCGACTCATTTAACTAAACAGCAGGATAATCCAGGCAAAAAGCAAAGGGAAACATTCACGCCAAGGCAAGCTTTTGGTATTATGGCCACTAATGAAACCCATCCATTACCGTGATACCCCCGCCATCAAAGCCTGCTACGACGAGAACGGCGTCGTGCTCGTTGACGGCGTTTACACCGAAGATCAGCTCAGCCAAATGGAGCAGTTTTTTGAGGATTTTAAGAACGAAAAGGCCATCTTTGACGGCTCCGAGCACTACACGGAGGAGGTCAAGGCGCAGCGGCAGGTCCGCGCCCTGCACCCCCACCGCTTCAGCAGCCAGGTGAAAACGTGGTTCCTGGAGCCGCGTGTTGCCCATGTGCTCGAGGCGCTCTTTGGGAGGCCCGCGCTGGGTGCCCAGACCATGTATTACTACAAGCCACCCGGCGCGAGCGGTCAGGCCATGCACCAGGACAACCACCCCCTCGCCACCAAGCCCGCCGCGTGCATCGGCGTGTGGAGCCCCATCGATGACGCCGACGAAGACAACGGCTGCCTGCGCGTCGCCCTCGGCTCCCACAAGCTGGATATCTTTTGTGCCAAAGGCACGCTGGCCCGCAATCCCTACGAATACGGGGACAGCCACATCAGCCAATACCCGCGCGAATACCCGCCTGTCGCGATCCCCGTCAAGCGCGGGCAGACACTCTTCTTCCACGGCCACACGATCCACGGCTCGGGCCCCAACCGCACCCAAGACCGCTACCGCCGCACCTTCATCGGTCACTACGTCGACCAAACCACCGAGGAAATCGCCGAATTCTACCACCCCATCCTTAATATGCAGGGCGAGGTCGTCAGCGGCATCGCCATCGGTGCCAACGGCGGGCTTTGCTAAACAACAGACCCACCTACTCAATCGCGAACTTTTCTGCGTGCCTTTGGGGGAATTCCGTGATGCTCTCAGCCTATGCCTGAGCGAGTAAAAGCGGTCCTCGTCACTATGTTTGAACCCGGTGGTGGCCAGCCCGGTGAGCTGTCACCCTACATAGATTTGTTCGGCCTGGAGCCGATTGAGATCCCCGGTGCCGGGCTCGACCACGTGTTCGCCAATGCCGACCGCAGCCTGATCGCCATCGTGGCGGGCGTCGGCACGGCCAATACCGCCGTGTCCGTCATGGCGCTGGGGCTTTGCGGCATGTTCGATTTCTCCACGGCACACTGGCTCGTCAGCGGCATTGCGGGGGTCAACCCACGTGAGGGCTCGCTGGGCAGCGTTTACTGGGCGGACTGGGTTGTCGACGGCGATCTGGGACACGAGGTGGACCTCCGCAGCGCACCCCAAGACTGGCCCATCGGCATTTTCCCACTTGGTGCCAAGGAGCCCTATGGCCCGAGCACCCTGGAAAGTGGCTTGTTCGGCCGGCCTTATCAGCGTTTTCAAATCAACCCCGAGTTGCTGGCTTGGGCAATGAGCGAAACCGCCGACCTGGCGCTCGAGAACCCGCCAGAGCTCGCAGGTGAGAGTGCGGATTTCCAGGAGTTCCCCGCAGCGGTCGAGGCACCTCATGTCGCGATTGGCGGGACGCTCTCCGCCGCGCGCTTCTGGCACGGCGAGCATCACAACGAGTGGGCCGAGCACTGGATACGCTACTGGACCGACGGCCAGTCAAAATTCGTCACCTCGGCCATGGAAGACACCGGCACGATGCACGCCATTGGCCAGCTACAGCGCATGGAGCGCGCGCGGCAGGACCACGTGCTGGTGATGCGCGCGGGGAGTAACTTCACCATGCCACCCACAGGCAAAGACGCCGTGCAAAACCTAATCGGCGATGCCGAGCCGAACTACCCCGGCATGGTCGCGGCGCTGGCAAATTCCAGCCGTGTGGGCGGTAAAATCATCAACGCGTGGCTAAGCGCGTAACCGGCATGGTTAATGCCATTTTTCCGTACCTCGTGCATCAGGCCAATCAGGTAGTCTCAGCAATAAAGCGATCACTGCTGGCAGCCTAAACCATCCTCCCCATGGGGATGTAAAATAATGTAAAACCCGAAGAAATGCTCAGGCTAGGCGTGCCCTAAGGCGTAATTTGGTTACATAATAGCCTATCATGCCTGAACTGCAAAATAACCGGCGCAACCGGGATCAGTTTCTGCGAGAGCTAGTGGCCGAAGTGGCCACGACTTTGCAAGATGTGGTCGGAGCCGACGAAGCGGAGGGCTTCGTGAAAATAGTTGGCCTGCAGATGGGCAAGCGCATCAACGAGGACTACACCACAGCGGAAGACATCGGCCGCTGGAGTTTGCAGGACCTCGCCGATGTGCTCATCGACCTGAAGGCGAAAATCGAAGGCGGATTCAGCGTCGAAAGCATTCAGGAAGATCGCATCGTGCTGGTCAACTCCCGCTGTCCATTTGCGGAGCTGGCCGTGGGCCGCCCGGCACTCTGCCACCTGACTTCGTCTGTCTTTGGGCAGGTGGCCTCCGCACATTTCGGCTACGCCAATGTCGAGATCACCGAGGCCATCGCGCGGGGCGACAAACGCTGTCGCGTCATCGTGAGCTTAAATCCAGACGTCGCCACGCAGGCCAGTGTCCACTTTCACCGGGGAAAAATATGAGCGCCAATTCATTTCAGGAACAGTTCGCCTTACTCGAACAAATCGGCTGCCCCATCGCCCTGCTCGACGACGAGCTATGCATTCACTTCGCCAATGCCACCTTTGAGGAACAAATGGGCGGCACCCTGCCGGTCAATGGCGACCTGGAAAGCGTCCTTGCCAATTCACGTGCGGTCCACCGCAGCATCTCCGCCGCAGAAACCATTGCCAGCCCGATCCCTATGCGGCTGGAGTCCCTCGTGGGCAAACACGCGCTCCATGGCCTGGTGAGCCGCGTCACCTACGCCGGGCGCATGCTGTTTCTCTTTCATGGCACGCAGAACGACGCCAACCGCTTTACTCGCCTCAACCACGAACTGCACTCCATCCATAGCGCCCTCAACCGCGAGCGCCAACTGGCCCGCCAACACGAGGACACCTGCCGCGCAATTGAAGCCTTCGTCGATGTGCTGGTGCACGACATCCGCTCACCGCTAGCCACCGTCGTGCAAGGACTCGGCATGCTGCCCGACGAAATCGAGGCCGACAACCTCGACTTCAGTCGCCGCATGATGAACGAGCTCAAGCTCTCTAGCGAGCGCCTCGTGGAATTCGTCGACAGCCTCTACCAGCACTCGCAAGTACACCGCGCCGAGCTCAACATCGAAAGCATCGACTTGGCCAGACTGATCAGCGATCTGCAAAAAGACCTCTCCCTGCTCTTCACCGAATGCGGCGGCGAGCTGGTGGCACCGCCACTGTTGCCCGTGATGAAGGCCGACCGCCAGCAGCTACGCCAGCTCCTGCAAAACCTGCTCCAAAACGCCGTCAAATTCCGCCATGACGAGCGGCCACTCAGCGTCACCCTCGGCTGCGAGCGGCTGGACGACTCCACCCTGGAAATCTTTGTCCGCGACAACGGCCAAGGCTTTGATCCCAGCTCAGCCAAGGACCTTTTCGACCCCTACAAACGCAACGGCGACAGCAAAAATAACGGTCTCGGCATTGGCCTGGCCACCTGCCGCTCCATCGCCGAGCGTCACGGCTGGACCATCCGCGCCATCGGCAAAGTCAACCATGGCGCTGAGTTCCGCGTGCGCATACCGTCGCACGTGTAGGGGGCATCGGGGCATTCCTTTGCGGAAAAAGGTGGCGGCCGATATCCTTATCGGCCAGAGCCCCTAAAGAAAAGATGGGATGAGTCCGCGCTAAACCATATTCGCGAATTTAGGCCCTCAGCCAATCATGACTCCTTGCCTACATTGTGGCCGATAAGGATATCGGCCGCCACCCATTTACCTGCTCAATCGAGGCAGCTAAGCGTTCGCGTAATAGTCTGGCTCGTTGCCGGGCTTCCACTTGATGTTGCAGCCGATGGAGGGCTTTTGCACGTCGTCGAGGATGCGTTCGCCTTCGAGCGTGGCATCTAGCGCGGCACTGACATCGCTGCCGGTCACGGAGACGCCGTTGCCCGGGCGGGAGTCGTCGAACTGGCCGCGATAGCACAGGTAACGGTCGCGATCGAAGACGTAGAAGTCCGGCGTGCAAGCGGCACGGTAGGCCTTGGCCACCGTTTGCGCTTCGTCGAACAAATAGGGAAAGGTGTAGCCCGCCTCAAAGATCTGGGACTTCATTTTCTCCGGGCTGTCGTCCGGGTATTGGTCTACATCGTTGGCGTTGATGGCGATCACGGCGACGCCGCGCTGTTGGTATTCCTCGGCCAGGCGCGCGAAGTCGCGGCGGATGTGGAACACATACGGACAATGGTTGCAGATAAACGCAATCAGGTAAGCCGAAGCTCCGTCGAACTGCCCCAGCGACACGGTATTGCCGTTTGCGTCAGGTAACGCAAATTCGGGGGCTGGTGTGCCCAAGGGAAGCATCGTGGAGTTTACCGCTGCCATTGGACCCCATCGTAGGAATCGTTCCCCTCAAATCAATTCAAAACGGGCGTTTTAATAAACACAATTAATCCAAGATTGCCGACCGGCTTTTTCCGTGATACACCGCCATGCGATGAAACTTCAATACCTAGGCCATGCTGCGTGCCTCCTCGAGGTGGACGGCGCCAAACTCCTGTTCGATCCGTTCCTGTCGGGAAACGAAAAATGCAACGTCGCTCCCGCTGACGTCCAATGCGACTACATCCTGCTGACCCACGCCCACCAGGACCACGTGGGCGACGCAGTGGAAATCGCCCTCGCCAACGACGCGCCCATCCTCGCCAATTTCGAGCTCGCCAGCTACCTCAACGCCAAGCACGGCGTGAAGGTGGAACCCGTCAACCCCGGCGGCGGGATCGACCTGCCCTTTGGCCGCGTGAAATTTACCTTCGCCTACCACAGCTCCAGCACGCCCGACGAAAACGGCGTCCCGATTTACATGGGCCAACCGGCGGGCATCATCGTCACCTCCGGCAAGACCAGCTTCTACCACGCGGGCGACACCGGCCTCTTCGGCGACATGAAGCTGCTTGGCGACATGCACGACATCGAGCTGGCACTGCTCCCCATTGGCGACCGCTTTACCATGGGCCCGGATGACGCCGTGAAAGCCATCGAGTTCCTGCGCCCGCGCTACGTCGTGCCGATCCACTACAACACCTTCCCCGGCATGATCGACCAAGACCCCGAAGCCTTCGCCGACAAAGCAACCAGCGCCACCGGCGTCGCAGTCAGTATTCTCGAATGTGGAGACGCGGTGGAGTTTTAGCGGCAGAATTGTCACTCTGTAGGACTACTTATTTCGCTACCTTGCGCTTGCCCTGAGCGCGGGTGGTTCTTTAGCGTGGATTTCATGAACTCCGCTACCACCGAGACCCTCATTAACTCTTTCAAGCAGGCTGGCCAGGGCCAGGTTTTCCAATACTGGGATGAGCTGGACGACGCCGCCAAAAGCTCCCTTATCGAGCAGGCCGAGCAAATCGACCTTGCCGAAATCGACCGCCTCAACGAGACCCTCGTGCTCGGCGACAGCGACGCCCATAGCGTCGACCTCAGCGACCTCGAACCGGCACCCTACATCCCCCGCCCCGAAAGCGGTGGCGATCAGCAAGCCTGGCTCGACGCGCGCACCAAGGGCGAGGAAGCGCTGAAGGCCGGCCGCGTGGCGGCGTTCACGGTAGCTGGCGGCCAAGGCACGCGCCTCGGCTACGACGGCCCCAAGGGTACCTTCCCGGTTTCCCCGGTTCGCCAGGCAACGCTGTTTCAGATCTTCGCGGAAAAGATCGTCGCCGCCCGCACGCGCTACGGTGCCACGATCCCGTGGTTCCTGATGACGAGCAACCTCAACCACGAAGCCACCGAAGCTTTCTTTAAAGAGAACGACTTTTTCGGCCTGGGCGCGGACACCGTGCACTTCTTCAAGCAGGGGCTGATGCCCGCCGTCGACCTCGAAGGCAAAATCATCCTCTCTGGCAAGAGCGAGATCGCGATGAGCCCGGACGGCCACGGCGGCTCGCTCCGCGCGCTGGTTCGCAGCGGCTCGGTCGAGAAAATGAAGGCCGCCGGCATCGACATTATTTCGTATTTTCAAGTGGATAATCCGCTCGTGAAGTTCCTCGATCCGGCACTGATCGGCTTCCACCTCGACGCGCAAAGCGAGATGTCCTCCAAGATGCTGCCCAAGGCTTACCCAAAGGAAAAGGTTGGCCACTTCTGCACGCAGCGCGGCAAAACCGTCGTCGTCGAATACAGCGACATGCCCGACGAACTCGTTGAGCAGACTACCGACAGTGGCGAGCTGCGCTACATCGCCGGCTCCATCGCCATCCACGTGCTCGACCGCGACTTCGTGGAAAGCATGGGTGGCAACAATCCCGACGCCGCCCTGCCCTTCCACCGCGCCGATAAAAAGGTGCCCGCGCTCGACGCCAACGGCGAGCCTTTCAAGCCCGAAGAGCCCAACGGCGTGAAGTTCGAGATGTTCGTTTTCGACGCCCTGCCCTTTGCGAAAAACCCGGTCATCATCGCCACCACGCGCGAGGAAGATTTTGCCCCGGTCAAGAACGCGGAAGGCGTCGACTCGCCACAAACTTCCAAGGACGCCCAAGTGTATGAGTTCACTCAGTGGGCGAAGAAAGCCGGCGTGAACATCGAGACCGACGAAAACGGCATGCCGCACTTCACCTTTGAGGTCACGCCCAAGTTCGCCGACAGCGAAGAAGCGTTTGTCAACCGCTGGCAAAGCCTCGACCCCAAGCCGGAGATCAAAGAAGGCACCGTCTTGGATGCGTAGCAACCTGCGGTTGCATCCCTACGTTTGGCCCCTTCAGCCTTCGTTCGATTATCCACCTTTAAAAAACTTATACAAAAAACCAAAAAATAAGATAATAAAGGCGGTAAACGAAGGCAAAGCGAGCGGCCTAGATGCAACTACATCCGTAGAAAAAAAATATATAGTGATGCACCCAAAAGGGATGGAACACAGTAAAAGTTGCGTAGCGCTGAAACCTTTTTCAGCCATAATATTTCTCAATTAAGAATAACTCACACCCCATGTCAGTCCATTCCTTTGAGTATTCAAGAATCTTTTCTCTCGCACTCTGATTAGACTCAAATGAATTCCACCAATGTGCATTTAAATCATTCCACTCCCCACGAGCGATCATCTCCATGGATCCCGATTCAGTTTCATTAATTAGCGCTTGCCCACCAAGAATAACAAACCCCACACCGATACTTCAAAGGCAGAAATAATCAAAGACATAATTCCTAGCGAGCTACTTAGACCACGCTGCGATGCCTTACAGTGTTCTCCTTGATCTATGTGATGCGTCATCCGTCCAGCATCATAACTCGAGCTAAATACTGACACAACGTGACCTACTTCAGCTTAATTCCTGACCCCAAACCTCTCTAATACAGACTCAGAAATGACACCAAAGGTTGCTCCCATTTGCATATGATCAGCCCGATCAATAAACGTGGGAGCTCATAGATTTGCGCATTGCGCAAATGGGCTAATCAATCTGGCTAAAGGTAGGGCGCAGTCTCCAGACAAGCCGCCAGCATCCTGCCCTGGGCTGAGCATGTCGAAGCCTGGACCGATAGATTTGCACACTGTGCAAATACCACTCCGCCGCAGCGGCTTGTCCCGCTCAGCGGGACTGCGCCCTACCATTTCCTGTTCTACGCACTTCAATCCGCGCTTGCCAGCAGGGCGGCGGCGGTAAACAGTAACCCTCATGGCCGCTGGCAGCGACAACATCTTCCCACCTCTCTCCCGCAACGTGCGCAGCGCGTCGCGTGCGGTGATCATCCAGGATGGCAAGCTACTCGCAATCAAGATGAAGCGCCCTCGCGAGAAAGAGATTTTCTACATATTGCCCGGTGGCGGACAGCGCCACGGCGAGACACTGGTCACCTCTCTCATGCGCGAATGCCGCGAAGAAATTGGCGTGGAGCCCATTGTCGAATCCATGGCCTACGTCCGCGAATACATTGGGCGCAACCACTCATTTTCCAACAAGCACCGGCACTTTCACCAACTGGAGGTGGTCTTCTTCTGCCGTCTGCCCGAAGGCGTGGAGATCGACCTGAGCACCAACGGCGACCGCAACCAGGTCGGCATTGAGTGGATCCCAATGAGCGAGCTGCCGAAAGCCAACTTCTACCCGCGCAAGATCATTGAGTTCATTCGCGAGGGCGGCCTGCATATCGACCCGCTCTACCTCGGCGACATTAATTAGAGCACCGACGCTGGCGGTTAACTGCCAGCGGGCGACTTCGGCGGCCACTCGCCTCCGGTCATCTCCGGCGGGTCAAAAAAGGACTCAAAAACGCCGATATTCATCTCCGCCTTTTCCAGCTGAATCTCCATGGTGGGATCGCCGTCGATGATGAAATGGATGTTGTAGGGAATCGTCAGCCAGCCCAGCTTGCGGTAGTCACCAAAGCGGGTAACGACCTCTTTGTCATCCGAGTTCGTGCTGGTAATCTGATGCTCCAGATAGGTCTCGGGGTCTAGCCAGTAGATGGCCTCCGGGCGGTTGGGCAGCGCGACCTTGATCCGGTGATAAAGCACACCGTCGTCCATTTCGTCGGACAGCATCGTGAGCGCGCCGGGATTGTCGCGCTCCGTCCACAGAGGGCTAACGATGCGCGAATCACTGAGCACGCGCTCGCGGTCAACGCCGGTTACTTCAAAAATCTCAGGCCGGCCAGCATACTGCCGCCACACTTGGTCCCCATTGGTGGTGGTGATCAATTCGAATAACGGTGTTTCCAGACTCACACGGCTCATGTTTGGCCGACGCTTAATTTGCTGAAACTCGATTGGCTGGTCGCCCTGAATGATCTCGCCACGCAAGCGCAAGCTCTTGATCTGGCTGATCTTTTCCGGGCCACCCTGGGTCGCCGCGTAACGCTCGATCAGCTCTTCCAGATTACGCGGCGGGCCGTCGTAGGAAATTTCTTCATCCGCCCCGGAGTCCTCATTCGTGGTCTCTGTCTCGGCGACAACCACGGTTTCGGTGGAGGGCTTCCACTGCTGGGAAAACCACAAAGCCGCCACGGCCAACAACACCAGCAGCACCAGCGCCGCGAGAATCAGCGGCAGCTTGGATCGCTTCTTTTTATAACGAACACCCACGGAAAAACGAAAGTAAGCAGATAGAGAAAAGCGCCACGCGCCAGAGGAAACATATAATATATCACCCCTGCCCCGTGGCTAATCAACGCTAATTTCAGCCAATCCCGCCCGGCTAAGCGCTGGGACGGTAGCTGTGCTTGGCGATGTCGCGCGCGACGACCTGGCGGAACTCGTCCAGAGAATCGATGACGCCGAGGCCGAGCAGCTGGTAGCCGATGTTGCCCACCGTGGTGCCCTCCAGCTTGTAACTCGTCACCGGGATGCCCGCAAAGTCAGCAATGCGCTGGCAGAGCAAACGGTTCTTCGAACCGCCGCCAACAATGATCAGGTTGTCAAAGGTCTCGCCGGTCATCGTCTCAAACTTGGTGACCGTGTCGGCCACGCTGGCGCCGAGGGAGTCGCAAATCAGGCTCACGTAGCCGGGCAGGTCAGCCGGTGGCTTGCCGCCGCGCTTGGTCAGGTTGGCGTCGATTGCGTCCTTCATGTTCTCCGGGTTGAAGAGCGAGCGGTCGCTGGTGTCGATCAGGACGTCTGCGCGGCTGATGTCGTCCGCGAGCTCGATGAGGGCGGACCACTCGGCATCATTGGTCGGGCGACCGTCGAAGGACGGCATAACCTTTTCCAGCATCCACAGGCCGAGGAGAATTTTGTTTGGGCGGTAGCCGCCCTGACCGTCGCGTTCGTTGGAGACCCCCAGCTCGTAGGCGATATCGCCCGAGGCGGCTTGTGCGGTGAGCCCGCCCGTGAGCAGCCAGGTGCCGGCGGAGATAAACAAGTCCTTGCCGATGCGCGGGATTGCCTCGAAGGCGCAGGAGGTGTCGTGCCCTGGCGCGAGGATGACGTCGATGTTTTCCAGGCCTGGAATGTCGCGGACCTTGCCGAGCTTTTGCCCTGCCTTGGCCGGGCCCTGGAACCAGTGCGAGGGGATGCCAAAGAAGTCCAGCGTCGCCTGCGAGAACTCGCCGGACTTGATGTCGAGCAGTTGGCCCGTGCTGGCGATGGAGACCTCGTTGACCATCTCGCCCGAGAGCAGATAGTTGAAATAATCCGGGAGCAGCAGGCAGCGGTCCACGGCGTCGCGCAGATGCGGGAAGGCCGTCAGCGACTCGTGCAGTTGAATGACGGTGTTGTAATTTACCGGCGGCAGCCCCGTCCAGTTGTAGAGCTGCTTGTCCTCGCCGTTGGCGATCAGGCGGTCGCGGATCGGCTCAGTGCGCTCATCGCGATAGGCGTGCACGGGGGCCACGAGGCGGCCTTCCCGATCGAGCAGCGCGTAGTCGACACCCCAGGTGTCCACGCCGCAGGAGGCGAGATCGGGGAACAACTTTTTCGCCTCGACCAGCCCCTTTTGAATGTGGCTGAAGAAGCCGCCCAGATCCCAGTATTCGTGCTGGTTGAGGCGGTGAAAGGCGTTCGGGAAGCGATGGACTTCAGTTAGTTCGAGCGACTCGTTGGTGTAGGCACCAACGATGACGCGTCCGCTGGTGGCACCGAGGTCAACGGCGGCGCAATGGGTTTTCTTCATGATTGAGGGGCAATCGGTTTGGGTTTGGGAGAAATTAGTTGGGCAGGAGCAGCTTGGCACCGTTGTCGGTGATCGCCTGGGCAATGTCGTCCGGCGGCGGCGCATCGGTGGCCACGGTGAGGTTGGGCTTAAAGGGGGTCGTCAGATGCAGCGCGCGGCGGTCGTGCTTACTGCTGTCGAGCACGTAGAAGGTCTCGTCGGACGAGTCGAACATGCGGTGCTGGAACGAGACGATGAAGGTATTGGTGTTCCACAGGCCCTGTGCCGTGATCCCCGCTCCGCCGCACACGGCGATATCGGCATGTACTTGGCCAAGCGCCTGCTCGCACGTCGGCCCGTAGAGAATCCCCAGCCGCGCGTAAACCGTGCCGCCGGTGACAATCGTCTCGCACGAGCCCACCTCGCTAAAGAGCGCCGCGACCGGGAGGCTATTGGTAATGACAACCAAGCGCTTCTCCACCAAAAGCTTAGCGACAGCATAGCTCGTCGTGCCGCCGTCGATAATGACCGTCATCCCCGATTCAATCTTCGCGGCAACGCTGTGCGCGATACGGTGCTTTTCCTCCGATTGACGGTCGTCCTGCGTAATAAAATCGTAGTCGCTGGCGGCAGAATCCTCGTCCACCAAACTGGCACCGCCATGGTGCCGGCGGATCACACCGTTGGTCTCCAGTTCGTTGAGCGCACGGCGCACAGTCGACAGGGAGATGTCGAACTTCGTCCCGAGCGTGTGCAGGTCGGCGTATTTATGCTCGCGGATGAATTTCTCGATTTCGTCGAGGCGTTGTTTATTCGTCATGGGGCGCGTTTCGGATTTTTCGCGAAACTAGCCCAGCCAATGCACGAAATCAACCAAAAGCTGCCAGAATCTTCCAAGGGTGTCTGGTGTATTAAGTAAGGAACCTGGAGCCGCCATGGCAAGGTTGTTGACTGCGCAATCCACGAGGCTGATTCAACCACGTGGCTCACTTTGGTGCCACTCCGCTGGAGCAACTGTCTTTGTTTTGGCTCATGCTATTTTATAGTTTGGGTTTTTGATGATGGCGTTGAGCATGATGATG
>NZ_JAPWDU010000011.1 GCF_027257155.1 Cerasicoccus sp. TK19100 | reverse complement strand
AACGACGCAAACTACTTGGCCTTCATCTACCTCGCATGCTCTATCCTGTGGTTAAGCTGAATGTCCGTTGGCCCTAGGATTCGTATCGAGTGGGGGATCGGCTTTTTCTTCGTTTCTGTAATTTTAAGTGTTGTTGCAGCGATTAGGCTAAAGGCATTGGTGCCGCATGTTATGAATCGCTAGAATACGCTTATAGACCTTTTTGCATCTTACTGATTACCAATGCCTCATTGCAGCCCCTGGATGACTTCTATTTGGGCGAGGGCTCAACGTCTTCTGTTGCGGTCGATACATCGAGGACAATCGAACTCTGGAAGCATGAAATCAACAGGGCAATAATCGCCTGAGGCATGAGTATCCTTGGGCGGGTTGATGAACTGAATGTAGCACAGGCAAGCTGGGAGGCATTTTACGTCACCCAATTAAAAGCAATGAGGGTAGTGAACGACAAGGAGGGGAGTATTTACAGCCTGGCATACGCTGAAGAACACCTGAAGCTGGTGAGTGACTACGCGAAGGGACTGGTTAGGAGGGGGCGGTATTGATTCTGTGGGTGAAGGTGTCTCCACTGGGGACATTTTATGTGATGGGTAGTTGGTTGGCTTTGTGAGTTGTTGATTGCGGACTCCCAATCGCTACGCTTTGATTCACTTCCCACTTCTTTTTCATCTCCAGAAAAGTGAATAAACTTTGAGGGCTTTTTAGTCGGTATTTGTTGCGTAAGTGGCTGAAGAGTAGTTATATGTATAATTTTGTTTAAATTAGCAAAGTGTAAATTGTGTGGATATCGCTACTGTTTCTGTTAGTTTTGGGCCTAAATACACCCTTTAATTTACACTTTGCCACTGCCTGTCAGGGCAGTTTTTAGCCCTAGCCTATGCCCGCATCCGGAACCTCAAAACGCTTAGCCAAGCTTCCAGCTCTTTCTGTTCGTTACAGAGGGAAGCTAGGCTGGGCGGTTGCCGATGGAGATCGTGATCGCTTGTTGGAGCTCTGCAAATTGTTGCCGGGGCGAAGCAGTTCGCTCATTTCTGTCCTCTGGCCTTTATATGTGCTTGGACGTGAGAAGAATCGGGAGTTGCGTGGTTCCCATGATGAACTGCAGGCCAAGTTGGGCTCTAAGCTGAGCCGCAAGACATTTATTACCACCCTTGCGACGCTCAAGGAGCACGGGTTGATTCACGTCGATGTCCAGTGTGAGAAAGGGCAGCCTAAAAAGTTCACTCGCATTGGTGTGCGTGAGTCGCTATATATTATGATGTTCAACACTAGGACGCATGCTAAGTATTTATTTAAGTATCCAATCGAGGATTTGTATGCTGCTGTGCGGGTTGTAAATGCGGGTGAGGAAGAGTTGTCCCTTGGATCGTTGGGGCGACATACGGACGCGCAGCATCGTGCGATTCGAGAAATCCTAGAACTGGTCAGTAAGCATGGGCTGAGCTATGGACACTTCGCTGTCCTACGCATCATGTGTGAGAAGTTTCTTGAGTTGCGGGAGGCGACGGGTTGGAACCCCAAGTTTCCCTTTTATCATGCCTTGGTGGAGGGGGAGAGGCGGTATTGGCCGAATGTTTTAAAGGTGTTTAAGGATCATGGCGGCGTTCAATTTTTAACGACTTGGGCCTATTGCGCTTATGTTGGGCAGGCCGAATTGTTCGGAAACAGCTATAATGTGAATATCAATGATCCGGATGGCTGGTCAACTATTACAGGCTTTGTTGAAGTGGAGTGTGGCCACAAAAGAGGTGATGTGCTGCTTGACCTAAGTGAGATTGGCACTGGAAACGGCGGCAGGGGTGCGTTGCGCGATTTGTTCCTGACTGGCTACGATGCGGTTCAGTCTCGTGGTGACTTTAAAAAGTATTTGCACGATTTATTCAGTTGGTAGGGGCTCTGCTGCAACTATCTGCAGGTGTGGTTGCTGCAGCTTGAGTGCGGAGGGCTGTTTAGGTGCAGTCTGTACTTTAACTTTTTCGTTTACTTGGCATTGTAAGAACAGGTGGTGCACCTGTGCCTTTTGGGGTAGCGTTCTTTGACAGTTGATTGCGGTATTTGTAAGCATTGAAGCAGTAACAGGTTGGTGTTAAAGCAGAGGACACCATATTCGGGCTGACTGTAGAGATGAAAAAGGCTTAGGCCAATGACTCTGTTAAGTTCTAAAAGAAAGAACACACCGTGCTAAAAACACAAAATAACGCAGAAGTGCGGGGTACAAATACTCAAAAGCTGATTGATTCAGCTATTAACGAAATGAACCGTCTCAAAGGATTGGGGTTCGAAGACTGTGACGGACGTCATGTGAATCTAAACTCCGACGGAAGTCTCTTCGACTTCTATCTTACTGATGGCGATTATACAAAATTGGTGGCACTTCGTGAGAAATGGCTACCAACAACCAATACCGATACACTAAAAAACTCTTGCTGGCTTTATTATCCAAAGAGTTCGCCTGTCTCACACCTGATAACAAGCAGTTCAAGCTATCAGTTGCTGTGCAGGATGGTGTAGATGATGAAGCCTGTTTTGAGCTATCGCTGTGCTATAAAAGTCCCTTGCAGGGCTGGACAGATGATCAACTAAGGGGGCTGAGTGAAAGGGAAGGAGGAATGTTATTTCTAGATAGGATGGCAGACGGTGCTTTAACGCGGATGCTAGTCGACTTGAATGTAGCGGGAATCCTTCTCTGCTAAAGGCACTTCAAAAATCATAAAGGAAGAAAACTAAATCTTACTTCGTAATCAACTGATGAGTATCGCAGCAGGTGCAACGCCCCATTTCTCTGAGCCCACGGCGTCACCATGCGCCGTTGGCTTTTTAATTTCCCCGCGCCCATCAGATATTGTGTTCACCGCTCTCCAATAATTCCAGCGTAGCTAGATTGGCCAGCACGCCCAACATCCAGCATTGCCATTCTGATGATTCGTCAAAGTGCTTGGTGTAGGCGAGTCAATGCACTCGGTGATTGTGGTTTTGTGCCTTATGCATTCCATGAAAGCGCACGGCCACAGTCTTGGCCGTGGAGCCAGTGTATTAGCTGGAATCGCTCAGATTTTCTAGTAACATTCTAGTAGCATGGGCTCCGAATCCTTATGAATAAAAGAGTGAGATGAGCTTCCCAAGCTTGAGATGAGGGTTCGATTCCCTCCGCCCGCACCATGTGTAATTGTTCATTGTGGAGACCGGCGCATCAAGTTCCGTGGAAAGGTCGCCAAGAGGAAGTTTGATGGCGAGTCCCTTGTCCATTGCTAGAATGTCTGCCTGATACGCTTTCAAACCTTGAAGAATATATGGGTAATACGTCGCCGGTCTTCTTCTTCTTTTCCCATCTGCCGCCTTATCATCCCCAACTATAATTAGACTCTCATTGAAAGTCCCAATCCTTTTTAGGAATGGGATAAGACTAGAACTGCGTCAAGAACACGTCATAGGTACTTGGTGTGACACTTGCGGTGCTCCAGTCCCTGCTGAAAAAGTTGCGGTTCTTCATTAACCCGCTTTTTGGGCTTCATCGTTTGACCATGTTATTGGGATTTGCAGTTCTTTACTGCTCGATGGCGTGGCCGACCTTGAAGAGCATGTCACTGATAAGCAAACCGATGAGGTGTTTTTCAGGGGCGACTAATAGCTTGGTATTCATTAACCTCGCTTGCTCTATTGCGCGGCTAAGTGACTGTCCGTTGGCCCTAGTGATAGTGGCTAAAATAGCTCTCTAAATGTCAGCAAGCATCTGGCTTTGGTTGGCCCAAAAAAAACTTCTTGGTGGATCGGTGCAACTTGCCTACATAATGGCGAAGAATCGGAATATATTTATATGTCAGTAAAAACAACAGATAACGATCATAGTGATACATCTGCTTTTTGTTTTCCATAAAATGCAATATGCTATGCCTGTATTGCGGTACTGCGGCGGCGACTCCACCCAACCGCTTGGTAATAAAACTGGACACGCCAACATCTTCCCCGATGCAGCCCTCTTGACGAGAGAGTCCACGGTCCCTCAGGCAGGCATTTATTGTATTCAGCAAGTCGTCGCAATAAGAGTCGTCAATTTCAGCTAATTGCCGCGCAAAACTGGCTGTTATGAAGTATGCCCCGCCCTGCATGAACTCAAAGGGTAAAAACTGTGTAACGGGTTCGCCGTATATCGCTGCTTCGTGGTCCTGAATGAAGTTTATAAACTTATTGGAAATGAAAATAACGTCAGAATCCACTTTGGCGACAATGTCTTCATCCGCGCACTCTCCGGCAACCTCATGTAGGCAGCGGATTTCAGAATTGATTGTTTGTTTTCCGTAGCCGGATGTGTGGTATGGAGCCACCCGCATTTCTATGCCCAGGTAGTTGCTGACTAAATAGTCTTTTTGAGCTTTCTTAAGCACATTATCAGGATCCTGATATATATAAACCCGACCAGACGCAATAGCGCGCGTTCGACTTAGGCTGATCAGTGAACGTTTGAGAATTTCGAAATGTGGCTCGCAGGTAAAATATACAAATGAAATCGATTTACGTTTAGATGGCATGTCCGAACCTTTGACTTTACTGCTAGCTCTTGGATGACTTGAGGATTGCTATTTTCTTTTCGCCCGAATGAAGGATGTTGTAAGTCGATTCTGAAAATAGCGAATCGAAGGCCTCCGTGGCGGACCCGAGCTCGGTGTCGTCATGCAGTTCAACGGATACGCAACGCACGCGAGATATCCAAGGCGTTGCGTTTTGAAAGACGCTTACTTCGGCCCCCTCGATATCGAGTTTGAGGATGTCAATGGCGTCTGCGTCTGTCTCTTTGAGTAAACTTTCCAGGGTGATGCATTGGATCGAACCTTCTGCTGAATCGCTGGCGACGGCTCGCTTGGCCCACATGTCGCCCCCTCTGTAATTGCTCTGGGTAAATTTCATCCGGCTCGGCTCGCCCCAAACGCCAGCCTGTATTGCGCGCACTCGATCCCCGTAAGGCTCAGTGTTTTTTTTCAAGATGGCGAAATTACCGGGGTCCGGCTCCACTGCGATAATAGCGGCGTTCGGAAACATGTGGCAGAAGAGTATCGCAGTATAGCCAACGTTGGCACCAACGTCCACGATTAGCTTGACGTCCTGCATCTGACGCAGTGGATGGAATTCGCGCGAGAGAAAAACCGTTTGGAACACGCGAAAGTCTGATGTGCCATATCGCGCATAAACTGGAGTCTTGATGTCCTGGCCTGGATAAACGCGGAAGGTTTTCCCTTCCGCCATGGGCTTCAATCGAAGCAGTGATCGGACATAATTCATCAACGCAAAGCTAATGCCGAACACCCTTCTCTCAGCCCTAAGCGTATGCAGCGACCCGTAATCTCCGGCTGGAACCCCTTCGCTACCCCTATTCATTGCATGTAATACATTTTGTGTGAATCTTCCGTAGATGCGGATTTTCCTTTGATGACGCCCGTAGCATGCAGCATTGGCTGGAGATGTAAACGTCAAAGGTCGGGCACATTCTTTCACGTGGAGGCTAACGCGATTCCGAACTGATGCGCCGCTTAGCGTCCCAACAAAAACAACAGGCCCGGGACTATTTCAGTGGACATTCGAAGAGATGACCGCTGTTGATCGCTTGCCGGGTAAGTCACTGATCGGGCTGGCCGTTGTACTCATGTCACGACCCTTTTCGCGTGGAGGCTATTTCAATGATTAAGCATACCATCATCAACGGCAATTTCACGTTTACGCCCCCCCCCCGAAAAAGTCACCGGAGAGAGGTTGGAAATTGCCTATGCCGATCAGGGCTATTGTGCGAAGGCGGCGCTGGCCGCTCAACGACAGGGTATCGAACTCATCGTGGTCAAATATGCCTAGGCAAAACAAGGCTTTGTGTAGTTGCCTAGAAAATGGGTAGGGGAGCGTTCCTTGGTTTAGGCTAGTCCTTTCCGTCGGCTCGGTAGGGATTGTGAGCGCTTAGCGTTTATACCCCCAAGCTGGCACGCATGCAAATGGTTGACTTGTATGATTGTTACATAGACCGAAAACCAAGAATAACGAAAAGAAGAATGATCTAGTTAGAATACGAAATCATTGGTATATCGCCCTGTGGAGAGATAAGTAGTGCTCCATTGGTAATTTTTATATCACCGTCCACATGTAAGGTCGCTTCAGGAGAATCTGTGCCAAGCCCAACGTTTCCGGAGTCGTAATAAACATTGGCACCGGATTGAGAAAAATAACCGTCACCGGATGCCCCCTTCAAATTGCCCTCAGACTGCCATGATCCGCTTACCTTTGTGAAGAAATCTCCATCGGATGAGTCGAGGTAGAAATCACCGTCGTTGCCAAGACCGCCTGTAGGATCGCCAGAGGCAGTATGCCCAACATCCAGTATTGCCATTCTGATGATTCGTCAAAGTGCTTTGTGTAGGTTAGTCGATACGTTCGGTGATTGTGGTTTTGTGCCTTATACATTTCATGAAAGTGCACAGCCACAGTCTTGGTGGTTGAGCCAGTGTATCAGGCTGGAATCGCTCAGATTTTCTAGTAACATTCTAGTAGTATGGGCCCGGAAGCCTTATAAATAAAAGGGAGAGATGAGCTTCCCAAGCTTGAGATGAGGGTTCGATTCCTTCCGCCCGCACCAGATTTATGGCTGAAAATTGGCATTGCCAACCGCGTCGGGTTCGTCGAATTTGCGGGCATGTTTGAAACTTTCGACAATGTCCAGATCGTCAAAAAAGCCAATGTTTACTTCGATGGTAAGGTCACCAGCCGCACCGTCGTGTTTGCCGATGGCACGAAGAAGACGCTCGGCTTTATGCAGGCCGGTGACTACGAGTTTGGCACCGAGGCACCCGAGCTGATGGAAGTGCTTGGCGGCGAAATGGAAGTCAAGCTGGCTGGCTCCGACGAGTGGAAGACCTACGCCGCAGGTGAGTCCTACGAAGTGCCGGGTAATTCCAAGTTTGCGCTCAAGATCAAGGACGGCGGCGCGGACTACTGCTGCTCTTACCTCAGCTAGTCGCCCGAATAGGATCGCCAGGCCGCATGTTTGGATTTAGCAAACACCGGCATGGATCCGCTTTGGGAGCAGCTGCAGAAATTCAGGGTCTCCGCACCCAGTGACGAGCTGGGTTTCGTTGACCGGTTGGCGCAGGATAATGCCTGGCGTTCACGCTATGCACGGCGAGTGTATGGCGAGTATTTGAAATTCGTCTATCTCATGGCCACTAGTGAGGCTTCGCTGACGCCGTCGGATGCGATTGATCAGGCGTGGCATTTGCACCTTTGCTACTCGGAGTCTTATTGGAACGATCTCTGTGGCGGCCTGATCAAGCAAGCGTTGCATCATGGGCCGACGAAAGGTGGCAGCGCGGAGGCGACTCGCTACAGCGAGCAGTATCAAGCGACCTTGGATGCGTATCGGCAGAGATTTGGGGAGCCGCCGGAAGATATCTGGCCGCCAGTCGAAGAGCGTTTTAATTTAAATAACCAGTTTCGCCGTATCAACCTGCGCGGCAAGGTGGTGATCCGGATGTGGCAGTTGGTGATAGTTTTCTGCCTGACTATCGGTGTGGTGGCGATGGACTTCGCCGCGTTTATTGACGGGCTGTTCGACCAGTCGGCGGCCCATTTTTTTGTGGTCGTTTTTCTGTTGATGCTCTTCTTGGCGATCCTGCTCCTGACGGACCGCCATCCGAGTGGGCGCAGTTGTTCCGGTGACGGTGGCTGTGGGACGGATGGCGGCTGCGGGGGCTGTGGTGGCTGTGGCGATTAATGCTTTGTAATGCAAAGTTCGGCTTGTCCCGGGGTGAGCAAAACTTCTTTGGCGACGCCGAACGTGTGTAGCTTAATGGTCGCCGGCTCATCTCCAAAGTTTGCGGCAAAGACATAACGTTTCCCATCTTGGCCCACGATTGCGACGGCGCGTATGTCGGCCAGGTCGGTGTCGATTGTGGTCGCGGTGACGGCTTGTGTTGTCCGGGTATCAACGGATGACAACACGGCCCAACCGGCGTCGAGTATCATCTCGCCGGCCTCGAATTTTTGCGGGCCGATGATGAGCGGCCAGCAAAGTTGCTCGACGTGCAATGACTGCAAGGGACCTGCGCGGCGCTCGGAGGAGCGATGGACTTGTAGGCTATCAGCACCGTAGATGCCGACCACGCCAACGCGGTTTTCGATGTTTGCCCAGCGGCTTTGCAGGTCGAGTGTCGTGTCGCCGGCCGGAGGTGCGGACAGGGTGTGCTCGCCATTGGTGCAGTTTACTTTGCGTTGCAAAGTATTGTAGAGATCGTTGGGCAGATTGAGGTGCAGGCCTTTGATGCTGGCCACGTATCCCCGCCGCGGGCCCATGCGACAGTGGTGCAGGCCAACCATGGTGTGGCCGTCGGGCAGCGCGGCGTAGGCACCCTGGTGGATGGCGGAGTCGGTGGCGTGGAAGCTCTCGGCCATCGTGATGTCCACGCCTTCCATGACGGCACCCGTGGTGACAAAGCCGCCCTCAATTTTCTGGACTGAATGCCGGAGGATGCGGCGGTGCATTTTTGTTTTCTCCGCGCCGCCGGGCTTGGGGTGGTGGCAGAACTCGACACGCCCGCCGAGGTTAAACTCCCACTCGGCAAGGTGGCCGTCGCCGGGTGGTTGGCACAGGCCTTGAGCCAGGTGAAATGCGCGCCAGGAAAACGACGCAAGCCGCTTCGGGCTGCGGTGAAAAACGGCCCCGTATTCGGGCTCGATCCAGCCACCGGCTACGGACTCTTCAAAGCTTTGCTCTGGCGCGGTTGGCTGGCTGATCGCTTCGCGATAGGTAATTAGCTGGGCGATAGCGCAGGCGCGGTCGGACTCCAGGCGCGTGTAGTAGAGTGGGCTTTCGTGGCGCAAGCTCGTGAGGCGCTTGCTGTAGAAGGAGCCGTCGGCGTTGTGGCTGGCCTCGGTTTGGATGAGCTCCAGCTGTCGCTCAATCAGGTCCTCGGCGTGGGCGTCATTTAAATAATCCGCGGCAAAGGCGAGGGCGGGCAGGAGGTATTCCTGGCAGTAGGCGTAGCGCACGCGGGTGTCGCCGCCGATGCGCGCCAACCGTCCATCGGCGAAAATAAAACGGCGCAGCACGCGCCAAAGGTCGTGAATATGCAGGTCGAGACTTTCGGGGCGCGGGAGGCCGCTTTGCTTTAAGTCGAAGTGGAGCATCGCGACATTGCTCACGCAGATGACCATGTAGCCGACGTTGAAATAGCCATGGTGGTCGAGTGAGTAGTTTGGGAAAAAACTGGGGCCAATGTGGCGCTCGCTCAGTGGTTTGCCCGCGATGATGGTGTCGTCATTGGCGTCGGTTTCGATGCTGACGCCGTTGAGCAAAAAGCAGTGCGCGCGTTCGCGCCAGTCGTCGGCATGGGGGTGGTCGGGATACATCTCTGCCGTGCGCCAGAGCAGGGCACCATTCCAGATGTTGGACTCCGGGTCGTTGCCGCCTTCGTGGTTCCACTTGGTCGCGCTGATGCCGCGGTGCAGGCCGCGTTGGTAATCCGTTAGCAGCCAGTCGGCCTCGCTGGTGAGCACGCGTCCCAGGGCAGCGTGGTCGGCATCGGTGAAGTGGGGCGACAGCAGGCGCATGGCGAACATCATGCGCTCAATGCCGAGCGCGCTAATCCACGTATGGCCCCAAGGCGCGCCACAGAGGCAGACGGTATCGCCGGAAATATGGCTCGCCAAATTGAAGCGAAGCGCCGACAACGCGCGGGCCAGTGCCCACTCGCGGTCAAGGCCGGGTAGGACAGCTTGGGTCGTCGCCAGCACGGCGAGCGCGGCGAGGTATTTCTGCTGGGTTTGCACGCCCCAGCCGTTGTAGCCCGTGCCGTATACGCCGTAGTTGGGGTGGTTTGGAATCGTGGACCAGTCGGCCTCGGCGGCCTTGGCCCAGTGGTGGAGGAGTGTTAACGCGTCTGCCATTGCTCAAGTAAACGGCAATCATCCGCCGCCCGATGCATTGCGTAAATGGCGAAGATGCATGACTAGTAATGTAGGCCGCAATTTCCCCTTTCCAACCTGAGGGGAAGGCGGCGGATTAGCCTTCGCTCGTGGGCTCTGGCGGCGGTGTTACGGGGGACTCGTTGCCGGCAAAAAGCTGCTGGTAAATTTTATTATGCGGCTTCTGCATGCGGCTGACGCGGAAGTCTTTTCCCTTTAAGGCATACGGTCCGTAGCGGTAGCTGGCCGCGAGCTTTGGGTAGCTGAAGCTGTCGTTTTGCTCCAGGAATTCCTTGAGGTGGTTCAGGTAAGCGACGCCGACTTCGACGTTGACCTTCGGGTTGTAGGCCTGCGAGTAGGGGCGGTCGCTGACCTCTTTCCATGCGACCTGACTGAGCTGCATTACCCCCTTCGCATAGCCGCTGTCGGCGCGTGGGTTGAGCGTGCTTTCGGCGACGCAGATCGCGTAAACAAACTCCGGTTTGAGTCCGCCTTCGTTGGCCGCCTGCTCGATATCAAGCCAGAGTTGGTATTTGCCCTCGGGCCCGAGGATTTGCTGATGGTTCGTCCGCGCGAGCCAGAAGAACACAGCAAAAGTGACGATGGCAAAAATCGACAGGACAAGCTCGGAGCGCTGGAGGTCGCGGATATTGGGCATGGTGGCAGGCTAGCTTGCTATTTGCATGTGAACGAGCAAAAAGCAATTTAGCGGTCAGTTTAACCGCAGAGAACGCCGAGGTCGCGGAGAACGCCGAGGTCGCGGAGCTTCATTGAGCTGCGAGCGGTTTTTATCAGATCTAGTAAGGCGTTGGATGAGTTTGGAGTGCGGCAGCCCTCTGCCGCTTTAGGATGTAACTATGCGCGCAATCATTGAAGCTGAGCGCAGGTGATGTTGCGGATCGTTTGGCCTATCGTGATCGCAAAATGCTAAAGCGCCAGAGGGCTGGCGCACTCCAAACTTCGGACTCAGATACCGACTCCATATGCGTTTACTCCGATGCTGACTCCGAAGGATTTTTTACCCAGCGTGCTCGTCGTATTTGCGGCGGAGCTGCCAGATCTTGGCGGCGTCTTCGAAGAGGATTTTGCAGACGTCGGGTGTGATGGACTGCTTGGGGTCGTCGCCGATGCCGTGGCTTGGATCAATGTGCGCTTCGACGACGACGCCGTCCGCGCCGTATGCCATCGCGGCGAGTGCGGCACCGGGCACGTAGCGGGCGCGGCCCACGGAGTGCGACGGGTCCACGACGACCGCTGCCCACGTCTTCTCCTTGAGCAACTGTGTGATGGATTCGTCCGGGTGGTTGCGGTAGCCGTTCATGGAGGGCAGCGTGCCGCGCGGGCAAAGGAGGATGTTGGGGTTGCCAGCGGCGGCGATGTATTCCGCGGCGGCGAGAAACTCGTCCACCGGTGCCATGGGGCGGCCGCGCTTAAGCAGCACGGCTGTCCTCGTACCGGCAGTGGCAGCGCCGATCTTGCGCAGCAGCGGGTAGTTGAGCGCGTTGCGCGCACCGATCTGAATCATGTCCACCTGGGCTTCGACAACCAACTGTAGCTGGTCGTTGTCCATGACCTCGGTGTTGACGGGCAGGCCGGTGCGGGCGCGTGCTTCGAGCAAAATCTCCAGTGCCTTCTGGTCGCCCTGGTAGGAGTAGGGCATGGTGCGGGGCTTCCACACGCCGCCACGCAGCATGTGGGCACCGGCTTCTTTAAGGGCGGCGGCGGTTTCGTAAAAGAGGTTGGGCTGCTTGGGGTCGATCGTGCAGTGGCCGGCTATGAAGAGCGGTTGGCGGCCGACGCTGACACCGTTGATGAGCAACTCGCCATGGGCCAGCTCGGAGTGGATGTCCATCAGGCGGTAAGGTGAGTCGATCATGTCGACGCGGTCGACGTAATCCAGGCCGAGGAGGCGGTTGATCATCGTCTCGTGCCGCTCGTCGCCCAGGATGGCGTAGATGCTTCTCTCTGCGCCGACGATGGGCTGGATCGTGCAGCCGAACTCAGTGACAATGGACGTTACCTCGGCCAGTTGAGCCGCGGTCAGCTTCGGTTCGTTGGGGATGATCATGGTGGGAAATGCAAAATTATGAATTCAAAATGCAAAAAAGCTCAGGTGCATGCAGGGGTTACGATACCAAGAGAGTTAGTGCATCATCCAATTTTTTGAATTTTGCATTTATCATTATGCCTTTACCTCACTTCAGCTTGGCGCGGAGCACTTTGGTTTCGTTGTTGCGCTCGACGAGGAGGAGGAGCTCCTCGCGGGTGGCGTCGCCGTTGGCGGATTCGAGGGCGGCGATCGCGGCGGCGTAGGTGTCCACTGGTTGGCCGTCGACTTCCTTAATCCAGTCGCCGGGCTGAATCTCGGCGGATTGGACCGGGCTGTTCGGCTTAACGAAGTCTACGATGGCGGCGTCGATATCGGCGCGCAGCTCGCGCTTGGAAAGGGCGTCGGCCAGCGTGAACTGACGCGCGGAGAGGCCGAGGTTATCAAAGTATTCGCGCTCGGCTTCCTTGAGGTTCATCGGCTGGGTGGCGATGACCACGGCGATCTCCTTACCGTCGTTACCACTGATGACGTCGAGCTTCACGGTTTCGCCGATCTTGGTTTCGAGGATTTCCTTTTCGAACCACTGGGCGGTAATGAAGTCCGGGGAGAACTTGGGCAGCTTCTCGCCGTTGATGCCAATCACGATGTCGCGGGACTGGAGGCCGGCCTTGGCGGCGGGGCTGTCCTGAATGACATCACTGACGCTGAGCGCACCTTGATCGGTGAGGCCCATGATCTCGGCCACCTCGCGGTCGAGCGCTTGCATGCCCGTTACGCCGAGCCAGGGGCGCTGCTCGCCGGTGGGGGCGTCGGGGATCATCGGACCGTATTTGTTGACGACACCCGCGGTCATAAAGGCGTTGGATTCGCGGATCATTTGCACGGCGGCGTTAAACTTACGGCCGTTCATGTAGATGATTTTTTCGTCGGTGGTGGGCGGCCCCATCCAGCCAACGAACTCACCCGCGGCGTTGAAGGCAGCGGAGCCGGGGGAGCCGATCGGGCGGTCACTGAAGCCGAGTAGCCAGGGCAGCTCTTTGGTCGCGCTGGTGCGGGCGCTGAGAAAATACGGGGTGTAGTTCCAGCTGTCGCCCATCACGGCGATGCCCCAAACGAAGTTACCGGTCTTGACCTCGGCCGAGCCAAATTTGCTAACGGGGGTAATCTCGCTACGGGCGGCTTCCTCGACCTGCAGGTAGTGCCAGGTGCTGATGTAATTTTGCCCAAGGTAAGTTGCGCTCCAGCCGTCGCCGTCTTCACCGAGCAGCTTGATCTTGAAATCCTTAAAGCGCTCCGGCGGGACCCAACCGGGGATGGAGCCATCGAGCATCAGGATGGTGCCGTTGTCATCGAAGACGAGGCCCATTGCGGTCATCGGCGTGCGGTCGATATCGTTCTGGATGAAATACTCGACTGCCACGACGCTGTTGCGGCGTTCTTCGAACATTTGCTCGAAATCGTTGGGAATGCTTTCGGCGCTGGCAACGAGGCCTGCCAAGGCGGTAAGGGCGAGCAAGAGACTGGTGCGTAATGGAAAACTCATGGCCGCGCAGTCAAGCGATTCGCTCGCCCCAGCGCAACCCGTAAAACAAAGCCGGCCGGTCCACTATTGCGAACCGGCCGGTCATCAGGGGTGATGAGGAGAACAAGCTATCGGGTAAAAACGTAACCTCACCGAGACACCCTTGGCAAGAAAAAGTTTAGCTAATTTTTGAAATTAATAATTTTAATGCTAGGTCGGCGGTGGTTAAGTTTTGGGTGCTAGTTGCGCATCAGTGAAGTTTTTTGCGGTTCCGCCCTAGGGCCAACGGACAATCGTTCTGAGCGCCAAGGGCGCGGACCCATACTAGCCTAGGGTCAGCAAGGAGCGTAGCGACGAAGCGCAGCCCTGGGAATAATGATCCACTCATTATTGGAGTGCTGAAAGCACGGCTTCATCTTGCAGCCGCCCCTTCAGGGCTCAGGTGACTGATTTGCGCACAACACCTAGGGCTGCGCTCCAGTCGCCCTGCGACTTACGCTGACCCTAGGCTAGTATGGGGCCGCACCTTTGGTGCTCATCTTATTGGCTCATCGCAATTCGGCTTGAGAGCGATTCACTCTTTTGAATGTCGGTTGGCCCTGGGGGCACATTTACTGAAAGTTGAATGGCCGTTCCTGCCTACCCCAGCTCAAACGTCGTGACGCCGTAAATGTTGTCCCAGGGGAGCGCGGGCACCGAGCCATAATACATACGGGCGCAGCCGAAGACTTCCTGCATGCCGTTGGCCTTGGCAAGGGCGAGGGCGGCGGGGTTGTTCTCGGGGGTGTCGAGGAAGAGAGGCTCGCCGCAGGCGCGGTCGCTCAGGGCGGCAAACAGGTCGGCGGCGGTGGCTGCGTCGTCCGCAAAGAGCGGGCCGATTTTGTAGCCGGTCTGGCAGGCGCGGACGACGCCATAACCGGTCAGCGCGCCATCCTTCACCGCGCCAAGGGCGAGGCCTTCGGCGGGCTCGATCCAGCGGCGAAGAAACTTTTCCCGGGCAAAGCCGAAGTGCTTCTGGTCGTAGGCGGCCACTTCGCTAAACGGCGCGGCGGAGAGCTCCACGAGGTTGCTGGCCGGTTGCGCGGATTTGCCTACGCCTTGCATGCGCAGGTTACGGTGGGTGAATTGAAAACCGCCCTTGGCATACCATGCCTGCATGTCGAAGACGCCGTCCATGCCGATGGCGGCACCGGGCTTGAGGCGGGCCTTGAGCGTGTCGCGTCGCCAGAACCAGAACTTGGTGCCGAGGCCCTGGTTGCGCAGGTCGGGGCGCATAATGAAGAAACCCATGAAGCCAAAATCGCTGTAGCTGACGATGGATCCCGTGCCGACGATTTCCCCGTCGAGACAGGCGGCGACGTAGCCCTCGGGGTCGGTTTCCCAGAAAATATCGGCATCGTGCTTACCGGGGTTCCAGCCTTCGCGGGCGGCCCAGTCCACGGCGAGCGCGAACTCATCGCGGGTCATGGTGCGGAATTCCAATCGATCAGCCAAGGCGTGCTCGTGCATGGCAGCCAGATTGAGCGCTAATGGTGGGCAAGCAACATTTTTCACGTTGCTGTCACATTCGAGAGTCACATTCCATTGACGCCGCGCGGCTGACTTGGACCCTAGTGGACCAGTGGCTGCAACCAACTGACTACATGACGGCGCAATTTCTAAACATCCTGGCGGGCCTGGGCCTGTTCTTTGTCGGCATCAAAATGCTGGGCAAGAATCTGCGGGCAATGGCCAGTGGTCCATTTCGCAAGCTCGCGCGCAAGATGAGCGCCAATGCCTGCGTGGCCGCTTTTTGGGGTGGGGTCTCGGGCTTTGCAACGCAAAGTGGGCGCACGACATCGCTCATCCTTGCGAGTCTGGTGCAGGGGCGCATCGTGGATGTTCGCTCAGCAATGCCGCTGGTGCTCTGGGCAAACTTCGGCTGCACGCTCATCGTATTTGCCGCAGTGTTTCCCATCGATTATCTAGTGCTGTTCGCGCTGGGCATTACGGGGATTTGCACGGCCTTTGAAAAACCGGTTAAGTGGAAGAACGTGATGGCGGCCATCTTCGGGCTCTCGCTGATGCTGTTTGGCCTGCATGAGATTTCGCAGGCCGCCAAGGAGTTTACCCACTACAGTTGGTTTGAGCATTCGATGGAGTTGATGAACAAATCGTTCATCATGGCGTTCCTGATTGGCCTCGTGCTCACGGTGATCTGCCAGTCGCACATGGCGATCATCCTGATTACGCTCGCGATGACGGCCAGTGGCTTTTTCGACTTCGAGCACGCGATCATGGTGGTCTACGGCACGCATGTCGGCTCCAGTGTGATCACGTATCTTACGGGGGCGCACTTTAAGGGGAGGGCCGCGCAGGTTGTCTGGGGACAGGTGTTGTATAACCTCGTGGCGGTGGCGATTTTTCTGTCGCTGTTTATCTTTGAAATGGTTGGCAAGACGGAGCTGCTGCACTCCTGGGTGCGCGAATGGTCGGACAAGCCGGACATGCAGGTGGCCCTGGTGACGCTGCTGATGAACGTAGTGACGCCGGTTGCGCTGACACTCGTGGCGGGTCGCTTTACCGCGCTTTGTGAGAAGTCTTCGCCGCCAACTCAGACGGAACATCTTTCGCAGCCGGAGTATCTGCAGGAGGACAGTAAAGACAGCCCAATGGCGGGCCTGATGCTTTGCGAGAAAGAGCAGCTGCGCCTGTTGCAGCGTTTGCCAAACTACCTGGCGACCTTGCGCGAGGGAGAGGCCTCGCTCGGGGTAAGCCCCGCGGCTTATCATCAGGCCTACAGTGAAATCTCGCGGCAGATCCTGCACTTTCAAAGCGCGATGATCACGCATTCGCTCTCGGCTGAGCACACGGAGTGGTTGATCAATTTGCAGAATCGCCAAGACCTGCTAAACACGATTGAGGGCGCTTGCTACAGCCTTTGCAAAGAGCTGGGCGAGCAGCAAGCTTCGCCGGAGATTCATCAGCTCAGCCAACAAATCATCGAGGCGCTCGACACCATGATCCTCACGGCGATCGCTGCGCTGGAAGAATACGATGCGAGCGAGTGCGTGCTGCTGGAAACGATGACGGCCGAGCGTGGCGAATCGATGGAGCAAATCCGCCGTCGCTACCTGGCCTCGGCAGATCAGGTGTCCGCCGGGATGCGCAACCAAGTGATGCACATCACGAACGTGTTCGAGCGCGCGAGTTGGGCCCTCGGCCGCTTTGGCAAATTGATCGCCAATAGCGACCGCATGGAAGCAAAAGAGTCCTGAGCAATGTCGCCCCTTTCGTTTTGCTGGTTGCGGGACTGAAGTGGTTTTCTGTGCCAGCGCGTTGGGTTTATTGGAAAAGCCCCATGGGGAGATTCAAAAAAGCCACTACTGTTGTTGGTACGACACAGCAGGCTATGTTGCCTCAACAACAGTAGTGTTGTTTCCACAACACAGCATGCTTCTTTTTAGAAACACAGCATAGGGCTTTTTGAAAAAGAAGCAGTAGTCTTTTCCAAAACACATGGTTGGGACGGTTGCTGACACCAAACTAGATCATGCGGGAGACGACTTGGTCGGGCACGGGGCGGCACTGGCGGTAGCCCTTGCCGCTGGCGGGCAGCCAGGCAAGGAAGTCTGCGCGCTGGGCCTCGTCGGTAAACTCGAGGCCGATCAGGGCGCGGCCAATGCGCTCACCCGTGTAGCGGTAGTTGAAGTAGCAGAAGTTGGCGCGTCCGCGAATGGTGTCTGACAAAAAATCGTGGAGCGCGCCGGGGCGCTCGTAGAACTCCAGCTTGAGAAAGAGCGGGTGCGAGAGCAATGCCTTGTGGCAGGGAATGGCGCGAAACTCGATGTCTTCACCGGCGGCGGTTTCCCACTGGTAGCCGCCATTGCCGAGGCGCTGCTTGATCGCGTCGAATTGGGTGGCGTCGCAGTTGATGCCGAAGATGGGCCACGCCTCACGGGAGTCGGTCTTGCCGTAGAGGAAGTCGTGGATGCTGACGCCGGCCAGGACTTCGTCGAGCAGCTTGAGCATCGTGCCGGGCACCTCGGGGATGTTGATGCGCAGGAAGTGGCGCGGCGCGGTGGCCGAGCCGGTGTTGTCCGCGATCAGCGCGAGCTTGCTGAAGTCGAGATTTGCCCCGCAAAGGACAGTCAGCACGCGTTTGCCGGCGAGTGAAGCTTTGCATTGCAAAGCTCCCGCCAGGCCCAGGGCTCCGGCAGGTTCGGGGATGGCGCGCAGGCCGTCCCACATGACGCGAATGGCCTCCGATACTTCCTGGTTGGTCACGGTGACGATGTCGTCCAGGAGTTCGCGGCAAACTTCAAAGGGCAGATCACCCGCTTGGCGCACGGCGGAGCCGTCGCAGAAGATGTCGATATTGTCCAGGCGCACGGGCTTGTCCGCAGCAATGGCTGCCTTCATCGAAGCCTGGTCAACGCCCTCGACGCCGATCAGTTTGATATCCGGCCAAAACATGCGCAGCCAGCAGCCGACACCTGCGGCCATGCCGCCGCCGCCGATTTGCAAAAAGGCGACATCGAACGGACCCTGGCCGGACATGACCACCTCGTCCGCCAGCGAGCCTTGGCCCGCCATGACGTGCAGGTCATCATAGGCGTGGATGATGGTTGCCTTACTTTGTGATGCAAAGTCTTGGGCGGCCTGAACGGCCTCATCGTAGGCGTCGCCGACGAGATGAATCTTTACCATGTCGCCGCCGAGTCGCTTGACGGCGTTTTGCTTAACTGCAGGCGTGGTGCCGGGCATGAAAATATCGGCGCGCACGCCAAGCTTACCCGCGGCCAGCGCGACGCCTTGGGCGTGGTTGCCCGCGGATGCGGTGACGACGCCAGCGGCGGATTCCTCCGGCGTCATGATGGCCATGCGGTTAAAGGCCCCGCGCCACTTGTAGGCCTTAATCGGGGAGACGTCCTCGCGCTTGACCCAGATCTCGCCATCGAAGCCGGGCAGGGGCAGTTGCTCCAGGGGCGTGGGCGAGCCGGCCCGGTAAACACGCTGCCGGGCAAAGAGAATTTCCTGCCGCAAACGGCGCAGCAGAGGCAAGGATTCGTCGTTATCCATAGCGCCACATTGCGCGGGCTTCGGCGGCAGCGCAAGCGCGCGATGCTCTAGGTTAATCAATCTTACGCGGCGCGGTGCGAAGCGGGAGGACGGATTCGTTGATCATGCGCACGCCGACTTCCGGCTTATAATGCGTCGGGTCGGTCGCGAGGAAATTTTCGGACGCGGAATATTCGCTGTCCATCAGGTCGATCGTGTTGGGGAAAATATCGCGCACCTGCTGTTTCCACTCCGCCAGTTGCTCGGCGGCCGGGGTGCCTTCCATGAGTTCCAGGCTGTGCTCGTGGACGGGGGCAATGACGGCCACGACCCATGCGCCGCGTCCGCGCAGGTCTTCCACGAGGCGTCGCAGGTAGGTCATGCGTTCGGGCATGAGCTCGAAGTTTTCATAGCTTTCGCGATGGGTATCAAACTCGCGTTGCAGGAGGGCTTCGTTGGGGATGCTGCGCGCGGTAATCCAGCGATGCATGATGAAGGAGCCGTCATCGGCGAAGGTCGGTGCCTCACCTTTGGCGCTGCGGCGAATGGTTTTGATGGACTCGTCCAGTGCCTGCATGCCGAAGAGCTTGGCGAGCTTCTCCGTGACGCTAGGCGGCGTAAAGGGATCGTCAACCAGCGGACTCTTGTCGGAGAAGCTTGTTTGGTCCAGAAGGATCACGGCGACATCCACATCCTTCACGAAGCGGTCGGTGAAGAAAAAGAGTTCTTCCGGCAGTGCTCCGCCGAAAGTCGCGCTAAAAAAGTTGTGCCCTTGCAGTTGGTCGGCGGGGATCATGGCCGCGCGGCTATTGCCCATGATGATCGCGTCGTAGTCACCGCGGTCATAGTAGAAGGACTTCGATTCGCGGTCGGCACTGGAGAAGTTTCCCAGTTGGTTATTGCCGAAGATCATGTAGGGATCGACGAAGTAATTGATGCCGCCGACGGTCAACGCACCACCGAGCACCAGGATGGCGAGGATGGTCAGGTATTTGCCAAAGTTGTCCGGCTTATCGCTCATGGTGGTCGGCTAAAATTGATAGTAGAGGAACTCGCTCTTGTTCGAAAGCGACAGGAACGCGATGAGGAACACCACGCCGGTGATGACTGCCCAGAGGACGTTGGGCTTCCACGCGATGCGGCTGGGTTTGACCTCCACGGCACCGTCGCCCTCGGGTGGTTGGAAGTAGTTGGCCATAAGCTGTGGCAGGTTGGGGCTAAACCAGCAGAAGGCCAGCAGGGCCGCCATGAAGATGAAAATCTGCGGCTTGAACAGGCGCATGTGAAGCTCACCCGAGGCCAGGCCAAACATCGCCTCATACATCGTCATGGCCGTGGAGAAATTTTCCGCGCGGAAGAGCACCCAGGCCATCATGACGCAGAAGAAGGTGAAGCCGATGGCCGCAATTTTTCCCGGCTGGAACTTTGCATTAGAAAGTTGCTTTGCGGGAGAAAGCTTTTTGCGCAGTTCCTTGAAGTGGTGGTTAATCAACAAATACGCGCCGTGCAACACGCCCCAGATCACGAAGGTCCAGCCCGCGCCATGCCAGAGGCCACCGAGGAACATCGTGATCATGATGTTGGTATCGCGCATGGCCAAGCCCTTGCGATTGCCACCGAGCGTGATGTAAATATAATCGCGTAAAAAGCGGGACAGCGTCATGTGCCAGCGGCGCCAGAAATCGATGATATTCTTGGCCTTGTAAGGGGAGAAGAAGTTGAGCGGCAGGCGAATACCAAACAGCAGGGCCAGGCCGATGGCCATATCCGTATAGCCGGAGAAGTCGAAGTAGATTTGCAACGTGTAGGCGAGGGCACCCGCCCAGGCCTCCCAAGAGTAGAGCGGCAAGCCGTTGGCGGCGGCGGAAAAAACCTCGGTTGCTTGCCCGCCAATCTCGTCGGCGATGACCACTTTTTTAAATAGGCCGAAGGCAAAGAAGGTTAGCCCGACGGCGATATTTTCCCAACGAAGCCGGTAGGTGCGCTCTTCTTCGAACTGAGGCATCATCTCTTTGTGGTGGACGATAGGGCCGGCAATTAATTGCGGAAAGAACACCACGAAGAGCAGGTATTCGCGAAAGTCGTAAAGGTGGGAATTTTCTTCGTAAAGATCGACGAGATAGGCAATCTGCTGGAACGTGAAGAAGGAGATCGCCAGCGGCAGGATGACCTTATCAAGCGTCCAACCGACCTCCAGCAGACTGTTGATATTGTCGACGAAGAAATTGGCGTATTTGAAGTAGCCGAGGAGCGCCAAATTGGCAAACACTCCGACGAGGAGCAGGGGCAGATTGGGATTCCGGGAGCGGGTGAAGTTCCAGATCGCGGCCCCAATGGCGTAGTTAAACAGCGCGGAGCCAAGGATCAGCCCGAGGTAGATCGGATTCCACCAGCCGTAGTAAAATAGCGACGCCGCAATCAGCCAACTTTGCGCGATTTCGCGACTCAGCCAGCGTGCCAGTAAGTAATAGCCGATTACCGTTAACGGTAAAAAAACGGCGATGAATTCGTAGGAGTTAAATAGCATGAATAGCCGAAGCCATTAATGGAAAAAGAATGGTCTATGGCTTTATCGTAACATGCCAATAATAATTAACCCTTTAACTCCGCGCTGGCTCATCGACCCAGACGACCGACCAGCCGGATTGCTGATCAACAAAGATAATCGGTGTCGCGCCCTCGATGTCGGTCTCGACGGATTCAACGATATTGGGCGTCACTCCGGTGGTGGGGAGCTCGTGGCGAGGCAGCAAAACCGTAATTGACGCCAATAAAAATACGACCGCCGCCGCGCCCGCTGTCCAGTAGCTGCTCCAAGCGAGCTCGCGCTTGGCCCGTCCTTTAAATTGCGCGCCCTCATTGGCTAGCTTGAGGCGGAGCGCCTGCCAATCGGCCTCAATGGCGACCTCGTTCAGCACGGGGGGCAGGGTTTCCCAGCGCTCCTGCTGCGCCGCGAGCTCCGCCAGCCAGTCCGCCGCGGTAGGATTACTGCGGATCAGCTCGCCGGCTGCGTCTTCTTCGGCGGGCGTGCATTCCGCATCGTAGAAGCGCATCAGCAGTTGCGCGTCGGCGTCGTTCATGAGTGTTACGTTAGTTGGCTGCAGGGAAAAAAGGCGAGGCGAAAGGATATTTCCCTTCGCCCGCCTTGGGGTATTGTCAGTTGGGTGCTTAAACTATCCGCGACACTTGCCGCAATTTTTGCCGATCCAGATGCGCTCGCAGACTGTTTTGAAATATCCTCCCGTGCGGGTGCGGATCTTGGCCCCGCAGGAGTCATACGTCCACGTGTAGGAGACGGGCACATACACGCGGCGCTTCACGGTTTTCCAGTGGCCGCAGTTGCCGCGACAGCGGTTGTGACCCTTGTCACGCCAGCCGCTGTTTTGGTAATGGCCCTCTCGCCAACCGGTGTCGCACTGTTTGCGGTTTTCGTAGCGCACGTGGACCGTTTCGCGGTGATGATCGTGCAAGGATTCACTGAGGATGACGCCGCCAATGAATCCGCCGAGTGCGGCGAGGGCTTCGTCGTTGTGCTGATGGCCGCCACGGGCTTGGGCGGAGATAGCGCCAACGCTCAGGATCAGCGCGCAGAGGATGCTGGTTTTCAGGATGCTTTTCATAATGGTTTGGGTTTGTGTTGCGCTGGTTAAACGATCGTTTGGCGGCGGATATTCGATTTTTTGGCGAAAAAAATTTCCCGTTGCCGAAATCTGCGGTAGGGGTCGGGCATGCAAATCGATGTTTTCGAACTTCCGCCCATCGGCACCAACGCCTACCTGCTCACCGACCACGACCGCGGTGAAGCCGTCCTGATCGACGCTCCGCTGACCGCCTGGGAGACGATCGCGCCGCGGCTTGATGGAGACGGGCTGACGCTGACCGCCGTCCTCCTGACGCATGGCCACTTCGACCACGTGCTCGGTGCGGCGGAGTTTAACCGCCAGGGCGTGCCGGTTTATGCCCATGCGGACGATCGCGAGATGCTGGCCCATCTACCCCAGCAGATGCAGATGTTTGGCCTACCGGGCCAAGTTGAGGCACCCGGGGTGGATCACTGGATCGATGTCAGCCAGCCCCTTGAGCTTCTTGGCCGCCGGATTGAGGTGCGCCACACGCCCGGCCACTGCCCGGGCAATGTGACCTTCTATTTCGCCGATGAGGGCGCAGCCTTCGTGGGCGATGTAATTTTTGCCGGAGGTTTCGGGCGGACGGATTTACCTGGCGGCAGCGCTGATCTGCTTCGGCAAACTTTTGTTGATCAGATATATACGCTACCGGACGAGACCGTGATTTACCCCGGCCATGGTCCGCTAACGACCGTTGGCACCGAGAAAAAGACGAATCCATTAGTCAGGATTTGATTAGAGCCAGTCGGGGTAGATGATATTCGGATATACCCTAGAGTGACTATCGTGTCTTGCGTAGATAAAGATTTTTTTTATGTATAGAGGCTTACGTCTATAATAGACGCTACTAATACTAATACGCGTTACTGCATGAATGTCAGGGGGAGTGAAAGCTCCCCCTGGCAGTTACCCCGGCCTGATTCCAGCGATCTTCGTAAGAATTAGGCGGGGAGAGCCATCAAGTCAGCTTCGGGAACGCTCAGATCCGTGTTACCTTCAAGCGGATAAACTGGCCAGGAGTCAGATCCACGGAGACGGGGACGCGGCCGTCAGTAGGCGGGCCTTCTGCGTAATTCGCATCACCGGTCCACTCGCCACCTGCAGATTTTGCCAGCACGGTGGACCAGTCGCCGGTCAGGCTGGTGGATACCTGGATTTCGTAAAGAACGTCCATGAGCGGGGATGCGGGCACCTCAAAATCGAGCGTAATCATGTTGCTGCTCGTGCTGATCGACGGGCGTCGGTTTTCCGATTGTGCCGGGCTCATGCCCAGGGCGTATTCTAATAAATTGGCCAGGCCGTCATGGTCGGCATCGCCTCCTTCGCTGGTGGGGCCACTGGCGATCTCGTTTTCCACCCACAGAAGGAAGCCGCTGGTTAAATCCACCTGAAATGCCGCACTGTCCGCCGTGCCATAGGCTGTAGTGATGCGGACCCAGTAAGTCGTTGGCGCAGAGAGCGGGCCGGTGGTCAGCGTGGGCGAATCGCCGCCAACGGGTGTGCTGGTGTCGCCGACGTTGCCTTGATACCATTGGTAGATCGCCGGGCCGAGGCCACCGCGACCAACGGTCAGTATGGCCGACTCGTTGACGCCCACCGGGTCGCCTGCCGGCTCTTCGTGGACGGTGGGTGCCTGTTCCAAGGCAATGGTGGACGGGGTTTCGTTGTCGGGCGCAAAAGTCCAAGCCCACGTATCATTGACGCCGTTGCCGGTTACGGAAATCGTGGCCCCGGTTGCGGTTTGGTTGCTGATGTTGACGGTGAGGCTGCCGTGGTCCCACAGATCGTAAACGCTCGCAATTTGCAGGTTTTGCGTGGCGGCGGCGGTTAGCTGGAGCTGCTGAAAGCCGAGGACGGTGTTGCGGTTGTCGGCGGTGGAAGTCACCTTTGCGACGGAAAGGGACTCGGTGGCGTCGACGTCGAACTGGCAACTGACATTGCCCTTGACGAGCGTGAACTCGAGGTTCGGCTCACTGCGGGTCGTGACGCTGCCCGACTGGATGAGCCAGTCGATTTCGCGGTCTTGGTTGGCACGAATGTCATCGAGCACGAGCACATAGTCGCCCGTCTTCCAAATGAATGAGCGGCGGTAGCGCGAGAGCGCGCCGCGATACCAGCCCTGGGCCTCGCCTTCGGTAATGACGACGTCGCCATTATCCTCCTCCCACGTGATGTGAGCCAGGGTAGTCATGTCCTGGCCGCCGGTGCCGGGTTGGCTGTATTGCAGGCCCTCGTTGCGGCCCTGTGGGCGTTGGCCGACACCGTCGACGAGGATCGTGTTGTGGTTGGAGGAGCGTTTATTGTAGGAGTAGCGGTCGGTCTCGGCGACCCATTCATCGTCTTTAAACAGGACAAAACTGTTCGCATTGGGATCGTCGTGGGCGACGTTTATATAGCCGCCATTAATGACGTCGTTGCGGTAGTCGTTGAGGCGATAGCCGCCGAGCACGGCGCACATAAACATCGCTGCCGCATCGCCCTTGTCCCAGCCCTCGCGCATGTAGGTGAGGCCGAGATCTTCAAAATGCTGCACCAAAGGCAGGTCATGATAATCGCCGCCGGGCTGGCTGGTGCCCCGCCAAATGATACCCATCCAGCCGAATTCATAAGAGCCGTAGTTGACGCTATTTAGGTGGTCGATCGCGGCCAGTAGGTCGTCCTCGCCGTGGCGCGCGGCGGAGATCATATTGTATTGGCCGTATCCGCCGAGGCTGTCCCCGCCGTCGCCATACATGAAGAAATGCCTAAAGCCCGGCGCGAAATTATTCACGTGAAAGCGCGCCGCGTTTTGGTAAAACGGAATATCGAGGTAGCTTGTGCCGAAGCAGTTATCAGCGGCTTCGAGCGCGAGGGTTAGGTGTGCGCCACCAAAGACCATGTAGCTCGGTGATTCGTGGGAGGTGCCGTCGTCGGGTAGGTATTCGGCGACGAAAGCCAGCTCGTTAAACACTTCGCGCAGCATCCATTCCTCCTCGGGGTTGCCTTCGTAGGCGGCCAGCATGCACAGGGCGAGCCCGGCGTTGCGGTGCCAGCGGTGGTTATTCTGCGGGTCTACCTGCCAGTAGCCACCCTGTCCGCCCAGGTGGCCGAGGTGGTACATCGCGCGGGCGTGGTAAAAAATCTTCTGGCGAAATTCTTCGAGAAAGCTCGGGTCCGCCACGCTCAGGTAGTCATGCATGATGTCGTAGCAGATGGCGGCACCGACCATCATGTTGGCCGCGGCCATGCCGGAGTTTTTTTCGCCGCCGTTTTCCCAGTCGGTGTAGCCGTTGAGCCACTCCATGTAGGCCACGGTGCGATCTCGGGAGGTCGTATTGCCGGTCAGCGCGTAGTGCATGGCCACGGTGGGCATCCGCCAAAGCCCCTGCCGCTGCGCCTCGGTCGCGTCGTATCGGAAGTTCGAACTGCTGGGCACTTGTGATGCACCCAGATAGCCCAGCAACTTGTTGTAGTGGGTGAACAGCGGCTCGGCGGTGACATCGATCTGCAACTGCGCTAGCTCGGCCTCGGTGAAAAGCAGGCGCGGATGCTCGCCCAACAATGCGTCGTTGAAGGGCGCGTAGTTGGCTGGGTCGATTGTAGGATCAGTGGTCGGCACGGATTGCGCGGACAGGCTGGCGACAAGTGCGCTAAGCGTCGCGACGCCCAACACGCACCGCAAAGTCGTCTTTAGCAGCAGAGGGAAGCTCATGGGGGTAATGGTGAATTTTCCTTAATATATCACATTAGATTCCGGGAGTTAACCCCTGTAAAGCGCAATGTAGGGCTTTGGCCTATTGAGTTAGGGCATTTGCTTTTCGTTCACCGTTTCGGCGCTGGCGGACGTCTCGTAGTAGGCATTGATCTCGGCCAACTGCGGGTAGCGTGCGAGGTCGAACTTGCCGCGGTGCAGATCGGTGGCCTCCGCTGGTAGCAGAAACGCGCCTGGGGCCGGAGTCAGCACGCCGCCCGGCTCGACAAGGATGATCTCCCCACGCTGCTTGATTGGGACGTAGTGCTTTTGCAGGGTGTCCATGTCTTGAAAGCGGACGTAGCCGCTAAAGGTCGGGTTGCCATTTTCGTCCTGCCCCCACTTCTCAAAAAAGTCGGTGAGGTGGTAGTTGTCGGCGGTGACGAGGACCGCGAAGGTCAGTTGCCCATCGGCCATGGCCATGAGGTAGGCCAGGCCGCCGTTGTCTTTGTCATAACGGGTTTGCTGGCCGATGCTTTCCTCGGTGAAGACGCTCCTCCGAAACTTCGTGATGCCCATGAAGGCCACGAAGATAACGATGCTCAGCACGATGACGGCGTCGGTGGAAAGGCGTTTGCGCATGTTCGTGACTCTTGGAATGACAGCCTCTCGCGGCAAATGTTTTTAGCGGTGCCGGATCGGGTTTAGCGCTTGACGATCCTTCTCTGCGCGGGGGAATGTGTTGGGCAACACCCCCACGACATGTCTGAACCGAAAAGCGCTATCCCTGAAACTCTGGGTCTTTGCTCCCAGCGTCTGCAACGCGCGGACGCCCACATCGCCCGCCATATCGCCGATGGCAAACTGGTGGGCGCGGTCACGCTGGTGACTCGTCGCGACCAGCTTTGCCACTTCAATATTCAGGGCTATGCCGACCGCGAGCAGCAAATCCCCATGCGCGACGACACGCTGTTTCGCATTTATTCGATGACGAAGATCATCACCTCGGTTGCCGCGCTGATTGTGTATGAGGAGGGCCTGATCGACCTCAACGATCCCGTTAGTAAATACATTCCAGCCTTCGCCGACCAGAAAGTGAAGCTGAAAAATGGCGACCTCGTCGATGCTGATCGCCCGACTACGATCTACGATCTGCTACGCCACACCGGTGGCCTGCCAAACGATTACAATCTTGAGGAGTTGATTGGCTCTGACCGCACACTGGCCAGCTTTGCGGAAGAGATCGGTGCCCGTCCGCTGATCGCACACCCGGGTGAAAAGTGGATCTACGGTTACCAGACCGACGTCTTGGCGCGCATTGTGGAGATTGTCAGCGAGCAGACCTTTGACCGCTTCCTGCACGATCGCATTTTCGAACCCCTCGAAATGACCGACACTGCTTTCGACGTGCCCGAGGAAAAGCGCGAGCGCCTAGCCACCTGTTACCGCTACGCCAAGGACGGCTCGTTGACGCCGATCAATGGCAACGAGCCGGATAGCCTTTTTGTGCGACCCAAGAAATTCTTCAGCGCGGCCGGCGGCCTGATCTCCAGCACGCGGGATTACCTGCGTTTTGCGACGATGCTTCTGCGCAAGGGCGAGCTCGATGGTGTGCGTTTGCTTGGCCGAAAGAGCGTGGAGCTGATGACGCTTGATCATCTGCCCGAGGGGCATCCGGATCTGCAAATCGGCACGCAGTGTTTCCGCTTTGGCCTAGGCGTTTCGGTCGTGACGGATGTCGCGCGTTCACGCTGCCTCAGTTCGCTGGGCGACTTTGGCTGGGGCGGTGCGGCGGGCACGCAAGTCTGGATGAACCCGGAAGAGGAAATGGTCGTGATGATTATGATCCAGATTCGCGCCGAGGTGCCCACCGGCGTGATGGATGTCTATAAGCGCCTCGTTTACCAGGCGATCGTGGATTAGCTTGGGCCCCGGCTATGCCGACCGCACCAGCGATGGCAGCGACTCAATAGGACTAGTGTCGGGCGGCCCGGCTCAGAGGCTTTGATTACCTTCCGCGTGCTTGTCTGCTTCGCTTTCGTCTTCCTCGTTTTCGACGTCGACGTTGGCTTCGTCCGCAATTGGGGCAGGGTCCGGCTCGGCATCGAAGCTGCCGTCGTCCACGGGCAGTTCAGGCTGGGAGTCTTCGGCGGGCAGACCGACGTCCTGATCAGTAATTTCCTGGTCGCCCTGCGTTGCCTGGCGAATCCATTCCGTGATCTGGTTTGGCGACAGCACGTCGCTAGCAGGCAGTTCTTCAATCGACTGGATGCCGATGAACTCGAGAAATTTATCCGTCGTGCCGTATTGAATCGGGCGGCCGGGCAGATCGGCGCGACCGGTTACCACGACCAGCTCGTGCTCCAGCAGGCGGTTGATCGCACCGTCGGCCGAGACGCCGCGAATCGCCTCCAGCTCGGCGCGGGTAACGGGTTGGCGGTAGGCGACGATGGCCATGGTCTCCATGGCAGCTTGGGAGAGCCGCATCGGGCGGGCTTCATTGCGCAGGAGGCGCACCCAGTCGGCAAACTCGGGCGACGTCGTGATACGGTAGCCCGCTGGGCCCTGGATGACGCGGTAAACTTCGCGCTTTTCGATCAGCTCGGCGGAAATGGCGTCCATCGCGTCACGAATTTGCGTGGCGGTAAGGAGCGTCGGCACCTGCTCCATGATGTCGTTCAGCTCGCTCTGCTCGGGCTCAAACGGTGGGCGGGAGCCGGGCGGCGGCGAGGGTGGCTGCTCTTCGGGGTCGTCCGAGGCCTGCTGGTGGTAGCGGGTTATGACCGCTTGAATGTCGCGAATGGACAGCGGTTCGGAGGTCGACAGTAACAGCGCGCGCAGGATTTTCTTTAGATTGAAGACCATGGGTGAAACGCGCATTCAGACGCAAACGGCGTCGAAGTTCAAGCCCAAGCCTGCGGGGAGGAAAAGTGGTGGGCCGACTGGGACTTGAACCCAGAACCAATTGCTTAAAAGGCAACTGCTCTACCGATTGAGCTATCGGCCCAAGCTGTGTTTCGTAACACTGGAACCAGTGTAAAGTTGACTAAAAAGGGCCCGATTGCGCGCGAGCGCAAGTCAAAATTTCCCAATCCGGGCAATCTTTGAAATCCTCTATCAGGCGGTTGTGCTGCAGGCCTTTAAGACGAGAATTGCGGATGGAAATTACTGCCCGGCGAATTTTTTTGGGATTCGCGGGGAAGTTGAGCCCCCGTTGTTCGGTCATTCATTCGAAGACAATCACCTGCCGCACTTCCTTGCCGTGGTGCAGGTCGTCGAAGGCCGCATTGATGTCGTCCAGTCGAATACGCTTCGATTGTAGCTGATTGACGGGCAAGATGCCATTCTGATACATCGCGATGAAGCGGGGCACGTCGCGCTTGGGCACTGCCGAGCCCATGTAGGAGCCCATTAGAATCCGTTCCTCAGCAACCAGCGACAGTGCGGAAATGCTCAGCTGCTGGCTGGGGTGGGGCAGGCCGATGGACACCGTTTTCCCGCCTCGCGCCGTGGCAGCGTAGGCGTTTTCCAACACCTTGACGCTGCCGACTGCCTCCAGCGCGACCGCGGCCCCGCCTTTGGTAATCTCACGCACGGCCTCAATGGCGTTGTCGGCCAGCGCGTTGACGACGTGCGTCGCGCCGGCCTGCCTCGCTAGCTCCAGCTTGGCGTCCAGGGGGTCCACCGCGACAATCGGGTACGCGCCGACTGCCCGGGCACCCATCACGGCGCTTAGGCCCACCCCGCCAAGACCGAATACGGCAACGCTTTTGCCTGGCTCGGCCTTCGCGGTGTTGACCACGGCACCAACGCCGGTCAGCACCGCACAGCCGAACATCGCTGCGATCTCCAGGGGCAGCTCCGGGTCGATCTTCACTAGGGATTCCGGTACGGCGACAGTGTATTCGCTAAAGCCGGATACGCCGAGGTGGTGGTTCAGGCGTTCGCCGTCGCCGTTGGTAAATTTGCGCGCGCCGTTGAGCAGTGTCCCGGCACCGTTGGCCGCCGCGCCGTCTTCACACAATACGGCGCGACCTGAGCCGCAGTGCGCGCAGCAGCCGCAGGCCGGAAAGTAGGAGAACACCACGTGGTCGCCCGGGGCAAAGCCCTTCACGTTTGCGCCGACTTCCTGCACGACGCCGCTGGCCTCGTGCCCCATTACCATAGGCATCACGCGCGGGCGCGAGCCATTGATCACCGACAGGTCGGAGTGGCAAAGGCTCGCTGCGGCGACCTTGACCAACACCTCGCCAGCGTCAGGGGCTTCAAGCTCGAGCGTTTCAATTTTGAGGGGTAGCGAGTCCCGGTAGGGCATCGCGTGTTCCATGGAGTGGAGAACAGCGGCGCGGGTTTTCATGCCGTTTAGCATGTGTCCCATGTGCGCCTGCGGGCAAACTAATAAGCAGCAGATTCTAACGGCATAGGCGCTTTCATTTATCCACTCGCTGGAATTTACATTAATCTGATCTGCGTGGTTGACATTCACCTAACATATAACAAACAAGTTATGTAATCCGGTTGTCCGATTGGTCAGCCGTTCTGTTATCCCCCCCTTCTCCCAATCCCAACCCCTACCGAACTATGCTTCGATTTACCTCCCTGCCTGGGCGCATGTCCGGGCTCTGCGCAGCACTGGCGGCGCTTTGCGCGAGCACTGCCTCAGCCGACGTGATCGCGCTCGATCTTACTGTTGGCTTTAACTACGATGCCTACATCTCTGAGGCCGAGGCCGATCACGCCTTCCTCTACGACCCGCCTGGCGACTGGAATCTCGGCGGCCGTCTGGTCCACCAAGTCTTCGATGAGCACTCCCCGGGCACGGGCAGCAGCCGAACCTACGCCTGGGACGACCAGACGACCTCCGGGTTGCCCGCTAGTGGTGCGCTGACCACCGGCTACGGCACATTTCAACTGAGCACAGAGCTCGATGCCGAGCCTGTGGGCGGCTTCGTCCAGCCTTCCGTCGGCGTGACGCCCAGCCAGCCGATCGCGTCCAACGCGGTCCGCGTTTATCGTCCGCACACCGGCAGTACGGGCAACCCGCTGGCCATTGCCTCAATGGACTTGCCCGTTGCGCAACAAGGTTTTTACGACAGCTGCAATTTCCTCGTCTCCGGCAACGACCGCAAAGTTTACATTTACGCGGACTACGATGACGGCGCGGGCGGCGTTGACTCTGAGCTGATTTACGAGTCCCCCGGCACACCAAAGACCACCAGCGAGAGCGGCTTCCCCGAGCCCAACAGCGGCGGTACGCCGGACAACCCTGACATCGTTGCCGCGCTGACCATGAGCGAATACTGGAGCCAGACGAGCAACTACTCGCTCATCCGCCCGGGCACGGCGACCATGTGGACTTTTGAAGATCCCCTCCCGCTCGATGACACCAAAGAGCTGATTGGCTTCACCATCGCCATTCACGACAGCGACAACTGGCAAACTCGCGAGGCGGTCATCTACGCCGCGGCGGCGAACTCCGTGGAAACGGCAATCTATGTCGATGCCAACAGCGGCGATGACACGACGGGCGACGGCTCCAGCGGCAACCCTTACGAGACGCTGCAACATGTTCTCGACAATGTCGTGACCGGTGGTGAAACCGTGGCCTTGCGCGACGGCTCCTATGGCGACATTTTCCTAAACGAAGGTGGCGACATTTTTAGCGACTGGGTAACGATTAAAGCCGCTCCCGGCGCTTCGCCCGAGTTGGATAACTTCACGGTTGCCGGGCCTGCGGGTCCATCCGACCAGACGGGTGGTTACAACGCCTACATTCGCCTCGAAGGCCTCATCTTGCGTGACGGCTGGCAATGCGATGGCGGCAAGCATTGGGGACTTTACAACTGTCTCGTCGAGCGCTTTGGTCCGTGGACCGGAAGTGTGGCCAATATTGAAAAGACCGCCGTCAGTTTCCGCAACGGTACGGACATCACTATCGAAGGCTGCGAGATTACCAACACCGGCACGGCGATCTCCGGTCGCGGCCACGATATCCTGGTGCGCGGTAACTACATCCACGACGGCACGCATGATGGCATCCGCGTGATCGGCTGGTGGAATGCGCTCGTCGAAGACAACATCATCTGTCGCTTCGATGACGGCGTCACCGATGCTCAGGAGCCCACTTGGTCTCGGCACTGTGACCTCATTCACATCTTCATCCCCGGCCCCGGTAATCCTGGCATGGAGAACAACGGCGTGACCTTCCGCTACAACGTGCTCTTCGATTCCGAGGCGCAGGGCGTGCAGTTCAATAACTACTACGCCTCCGGTTTGCGGAACAAAAACATCACCTTCGAATACAACGTTTTCGGCCCGACGCAGGCTAACCTTTTCAACAATGCCGACGGCGTGGACAACCTCATCTTCCGCCACAACACGGTGGCCTACATTCCCAGCGGGCGCACCTTTGGCTTGCACGGTACCCAGTGGCCGATGGATAACCATAGCGTCCGCATCGGCGCTTCGACCGGCGTGGAAATTTACAATAACAACCTCGCCCGCATCAGCATCGACGCGAATGCACAAGTGGACTTGTTCGACTGGAATATCCTGCAAGAAACGCCCAACCCGCTGCCATCCGGCGTCGATGACAAGCGTGCCTTTGGCCGCTTTACGCAAATCGGTGTAGACTACGAACTCGTCAATGCGGCGGATTTTGATGGGGCTTTGCAGTCAACCAGTCCGTCCATCAACGCTGGCACACTGGCCTTCGCGCCGAGCGCTTTGCCGGGTGAAGATTTGGCCGGCACCTTGATCGACCTGCGCCCTGACATCGGTGCCTGGGAAGAGCCGGGCAATTCACCTTCCGCCGAGCCAACGCCAACCATTGTCAACGACACGAAAACCATCTTTGTCGATGACTTCGAGGACGGCCATTACAACGACGTTGACGACTGGCTGAACACCACCGCGACGCAGGGCCTCAGTTGGTATCGCCCAAGTGGTTACGACACGTTCAAACCCTACGTGCAAATGAGCACCCACCTGAGCCGCCAGGCGCTCTATGAGCCCAACGGCGTCAGTGGGCAGACCAAGAACGCGTGGCTTATCTCCGAGCAAGGCGACGACTGGCAGGAATACGACCTACAGTTCACCGCTTTCAACGCCTACATCACAATTGGCTCCGGTGTCACCGTGCTGACCATCGATGAGGACAACTGCTACTGGATCGACATCAGTCGCGACAACGGTCGGCTGATCCGCCGACTCGGCGGCGTGGAAACCGTCCTCGCGACGGATTCCGATATTGAGCTCCCGCACAGTGGCTCGCGCGACTACTTGGTCTCCGTGCGTCAGAGCGGCAGCGGCATCACGATCGAGGTCGATGCGGATATCGATAGCTCCGTTGACTTCTCCTACACCGACACGGACTCCACGGCCTTGTCGACCTTTACCGCAGGCGGTATCGGCATCCACACGGAGAACACCAACGTCCATCAAAAGGTCCACTACGACGACTTCCGCGTCGACGTAGTTACCTTCGCACCTTAACCACCGTCACCACACTGCTTTGCAATGCAAAGTCCCCGCTGCGGCGGGGACTTTTTCATGCGGACCAATGGCGTCGGCAGCAACGCTAACGCAGCGCCAATCGTGCCTCCAATTAAGTGGGCGAGGGGGACGGTTGTCACGCCGGGCCCGAGGTCACCAGCGAAGAGCGCGCCGTGGGTCATGGCTTCAAACAGCGTTTTGCCCGCCAGTCCGAGTAGTAGTGTGATTGCGGCGACGCGAATAGAGCGCGCTTGCTTTGCATCGCAAAGTATCTTCAGGGATACGAAGACAACCAGCAGCGTATCGATGCCACTGAGCCCGCGATAACTCGTCAACTCCGGTGCCCAGTGGGCGACGCCGAGCGCGATCACCGGTGCGGCAATGAAGAATGTGGCCAGGAGCCGTAGCCCAAAGACACGCGTCGCGATAAGGCCAAACACGGCAAACATCACCGCGTCCCAAAGCAGATGGCCTGAGGTCCAGTGTGTGAGGTGGGCGGTCCACAGTGAAGAGATGGCGTCATCGCCACGCGTCCATTGGAGGGCCTCGGTTAGCGTGGGCGAAGCGTAGATGAGAACCGCGATCAGCGTGAGGATTATGGCTGGCATGGTCGGTATCAGTTAGCGATTTTCTGAGTGCAAAGGAGCCCGGAAGGCCGCTCTTTCGACGCGACCCCCCGGGCATGTCTGGCTACTTTTCTTTGCGACGATTGGCCGCGTAAAACCAACCGGCGAACGCCACCAAGAGCGCAGCGACCGGGCCCTCGAAGGCACCGCCTCCACCGCCGCCGCCGATTCGTGGCGTGGGCAAGGTGAACATGGGGCTCTCGCTGTCGGCGCGAACAACCTTAGCCGGTGAGGCTTGGCGCTGGGCTTGGGCGGCGTGCTCCGCCTGCATGCGCTGCTGGTTTTTGCGATCGATGCCGTGCTTGGCAAAGGTCGCGTCATCGAGCACGAGCATCGACGTTTCGTCAGTCACGATTTGGTACTGCACGCCGATGTCTTGAATCATCGTGGATGCTTCGCTTGCGGGAAGTTTGCCCAGGTTTTTCTGGCGCTCGAAGTCTTGCACGCGCGTCATTGCCCAGATGCGTTCCAGCTCGGGATAAGTCTCGTCGGTTTGCGGGAAGTTTACCGTGGTGCGATACGTTTTCTCGCCTTCGGATTTTCTGGCGGTCAGTTTGATTTCAGCCTGGCCGTCTCCCTCGTAGCGGCCGAGCAGGACGAGCTGCTGTCCGCGGTAGAGCTTGCGGTGTGCGTTGCGGGAAACGTCGCTGGTGCGCACGCCGCTGATCTTGAAGTCGACATCGAGCAGGGCCTCGGTGGTGATGCGATCTTTGGCGAGCAGGATTTTCCCGAAGATGTCGTCAGCGTTGGAGATGGAGTCATACTGGCCGTCGGTCGCCTCGCAAATGGTGCGCATGAGTGGCCAGTTGGCGCTGTTGCCCAGGAGAAAACCGAAGAAGCGGATGTCCTGTTGGCGCATGAGCGCATCAAACTTGGCTGGCTCCACGATGCCCTGATTGGCCACCGCGTCGGTCACGAGGATGAAGTTCGTGGCGCGGTCGTCATCGAGATTGCGCATGCCTGCCTGGACACCGGCGTAGAGATTGGTGCTGCCGCCCGGCTGGAGCGTTTTAACTTGGGCAATGTATTGCTGGACGTTTTCCGTGGTGGCGGGGACCCAGTCGCGAGTGAGGTTGCGGCTGCTGTCGCTGAAGGTCACGATGCGGAATCGGTCGCGGTCGCTGAGCTTGCCCAAGGCGCGCTCCACGCCATCGGCGAGCATGGCGATCTTGCCTTGCATGGAGCCGGAAGTGTCGAGCACGAAGCAGTAGTCGGCACCGTTGCTCAGCGGTTGCAGGTCCACGCCGGGCGTGACGATCATCATAAACGTGCCTTCTGCGGCACCCGGCGCACGGTGAGTGAGAAGGTCTACACGCCCCGGCAAGTCTTCGGGCAAGCGATAATAAATAACGAGGTCCTGATTCAGCGTCGTTCCCTGGTCAGTGGAATACTGCCACTGGTAGTGGCCGTTGCCGTGGTCGATGAACTGGTTATTAAAGCCCGGTGCGCGAAGGTCTTCCAATGGGTAGGCGGAGCGGATTTCCACGGTGGCGGCAAAGCTACCGGTTACCTTCTCATTACGGGTCCAGAAGGACTCGGCCAGCTCATCGGTGCCGCCTTCCTCAAGCGGGTAAAGGTAGCGGCCGACGTTGTGGTCCATCGTCACCGGCTGATAGTAGACGAACTCCATGCGTGCCTCGGCGTTGGCTCGGACGGGGGAGACGCGAAATTCAAAGCGCTGGTAGCTCTGCTTTTCGGCTTTGCCCGCGTTGTTGCCGGCATTTTTCTCCTCTTCGTAAATGCGGTCTGCCTCCAGCTTGGGAATGACTTCGCCTTCCAGTGTGGTTTCGCCGGAGCGCATGCGCATCTCCGCCAGCGAGGCATCCTCGGGAACCGGGAAAGCGTAGATGGCCTCCAGATCGACCGGGTTGGGGTTGTAGAAAGTCTGGGTAACCAGTGTCTGGGCAAACCCGTTGTTGATGACTACCTGCACTTCGTGCGAGCGGATCTCCAAGGGTTGATGTTGACTGTTAACCGGTGTTAATACCCCTGCGGCCTGTGCAACCATGGCACTGCACACAGCGGAAAGTATGACAAGGAATCTGCGGAATGTTTTCATAGGAACCGTGAAGCTCCATTGTCCATGCCAATGTGTAGTATGTTGATCCTAAGTGATTGTGCTGCAATAGCTAATGCTTTTTTATCCGCGTTTTGTTTTTGCGGCAAATTGACATTATATGTATGCTTCCTGAATCAGTTGGCATAAATTGTCAGCTAGCTACTAGTTGAAATGAAGAAGCAAAGCTTACGAAGTCGCGGCCCGAGAAAAAATGGTGCCCCCACCGAGACTCGAACTCGGATTAACGGTTTAGGAAACCGCGGTTCTATCCATTGAACTATGGGGACAAACCTATCTATATCAGCTGGTTATATAAATACTTCGATGGCGAAAATTGGCTATGGCAACCTGAAAGTGCAGCCCGATTGATTTCAGGGCGTGCCTGAGCTCAGAAAATCGGGTTAATTCATTTTCCTAAAGATTGCTGAATGCCTGCATCGTCACGAAATATCGGGCATTTACTATGCGTTGGTTAAAAATCACGGCAAGCAAATCCGCAGGTCCCTGAAAGCCAAAGATCGGAGGCTGGCGGCCCGTCGTTTGCGTGACTCCGAAAGGATGTAGAGCAGCTGGATTTCAGCGATGGCCGGTCGAAAGTGAAATTCAGCGAATGGACCGATACCTGGTGCGAAATGATTAGCGCCAAGTTATTCCACTATTCGGCCATTGGGCATGCTATTGCTCGAGCACTTCCACCGTCATGAATCCCCTGGTAATTTCACCGGAGAGCGGAGCCAGGCGAAACGTGCGGTATTCGTACTCGGGCACCAGCGAAGGCAGGCCATTGGTTATAGCCGGGCTAACTTCCATCACCGGAAGATCGTAGGGCGGCGACAAATCCGTGTCGCCATGGATTCGATAAGTTATGCCGTCGACGAGTATTTCCGGGCTGACGCCATCGCCGAGGTAGATGCCGTCGGCGCGAACCGGAAACGTCATCGACAGAGTGGGACCATTCTCCGATGGCAGAATCTGCTCACTGAATTGGCGAAACGCTACGTGTCGGCCGGCGGCGGGATCGCCGTTGAATGCATAATCATAGATATTCGCTACGCCATCGTTATCGGTGTCTTCAATGAGGGAATATGCATTGTGCGGGATGATGTTTTCAATTTCGGCGGCGCTGAGCGCCCGGTTTTCAATCCGCACTTGGTCGATGAGTCCTTCGAATGACTCTGTGTTTGTTGGGGACGCGGCGCCAATCACCAGAGCCCCATTGCCCGCCTCAATGCCAGAAGCGTTGAAACTCTCTGTGTCGCTCAATTGCCCATCAATGTAAAAGCGCGCGGTTCCGACAGATCCTTCAAACGTGATGGTGACCGCGATATGGCGCCACTGCCCAACGGGAATCGTAGACTCGGAACTGATGCCGATAACTGACGCTCCGGCACCCAAGATCAGTTGCGGCTGATTAGCGCCAGAAAGCCGTAAACGATAGCCGTCGTTAAAACTTTTGGCGATGATGTTCTGTGACTGCCCGGAAGTCGTGGTTTTGATATAGGCGGCAAGAGTCATGTCACCAGTGATCCGCAAAACAGGCGCGTCATCGATTACCAGATGCTGGTCATCGCCGTTGAGCGCGAGAGCGTGGCTGCCAACCGGGGCATCGGTGCTCAGTGAAGCGCCGCCAGATGCTTGCGTGGGGTGACCCCAGCCGGAATGATCCAGCATGTCGCCATTGAATGTCCAGTAGCCCACGGCGCGAGGCGCTTGAACACGAACGGGGATTTGGGCGTAGGAAGTTTCCTCCCCGTCACTGACAGACAAGAGGATTCGATAATCCCCAATGTCGGCAAGTTGAGGAGTCATCTCGAAGTCAGCACGTCCGTTGTGGTGGTCAGTAAATTGAATGAATTCAGGCAGGATTCCCGCTGACATGGTCATGAGTTCCCCGTCGCGGTCTTCCGCGCTGACGCGTAGCTGCAGCGACGCGCCAACGTTTACGATCAAACTGCTCATTGGTTCGATGGTCGGCGGGGTATTGCCATCCACCGGGTCGGTTGGCAGTGAGTGGTTCGTGTATATCGTTTGAATATCCTGACTGCTCAGTGAGTAATCAAAGATCATCGCATTGTCGATCAGCCCAGTGAATGATTCGATGGCGGCATTGCCGCTACCGATATACAGATCGCCATTACCTGCTTCAATGCCACTCAGACTCAAGGGGATGGTCGAGTCGTGAACTCCATTGATGTAAAACCGCACTTCAGCGCTGCTACCGTTAAAGGAAACTGTGCAAGCTACATGTTGCCAAGCGCCATAGGTGACCGAGGATAGTGACGTTGCTCCGACTACCTGCCCCGGACCGCTGTCAGGAATGCCCAATATTAATTGCAACTTCCCGTTATTGGTGACGCGAAGCCGGTAGCCGTCGTTGAAAGATTTCGCGAGAATGTTTTGATGCATTCCCGTGCTTGTCGGCTTGATGTGCGCTGCCAGGGTTAGGTCACCCGTAATTTGCAGGCTGGTATGATTGGGAATCACGGCAAAGTCACCTGAGCCATCGAGCTCCAAGGCGTGTGTGCCGGAAATTCTGTCTGTCGTATAAGACGCATTGCCCTGCAGCGAGCTATTCAAATTATTGCCTGAACTATCCAGGGAATTGTTATCGAAGTCCCAACGCGCGATACCAACAATCGGCTGGATCTCTGTGACAAAGAATTCGCTGGCACCCGCTTCTGCAGGGGTATTTCGAGTAACGCCATGGATGTCGGTTGGATGTATTGGTAAGGTTGTCGATGCGCGGTCTATTGCCCAACTGGTGTTGCGCAAGGCACCATCAAAAGCCAATGGATTGACGAATTGTTCTTCCGGCGTGGCGATGTTGGACTGATCGCCGACATAGATGTTTTCTGATGGCGCATTGAAGATGACATTATTGGCGAATACGTCGGCAGTGTCAGTAGGCATCGCACCGTAGGGCAGGATGTTATTGTAGACCTGCAAATCGGTGGTTTGGTCCGTGACCCGAAGGCCATGATTATCGGAGATCAGTGTGCGGTGAGTTTCGTTATTCGGGCTGACATAGCTCGTGCCGCCGGGAATATATAAAAAGCTGTTGTTGCGGATCGTGAGGCCATCAACTGGCTCGGCGTCATTGAAAACGAATACTGAATTAACCGGGCCAAAGATGTTGTTTTCAAAAGTGATGTTGGCGTTGTGCACTTCGGGGAAACGGAAGTAGTTGTTGAACTGCACGCTTTGCGCCTCGATGTCATGTATAATATTGCCGCGCACGATCAGGTTTACGTTCGGTATGAGCGAGTCGGCCGAGCCTCCTCCGGCGATAAAGATATGAATGGCGTCGCAATGCTTGCTCCATGAGGCCTGATTGTCATCGACGCCATCGTCGAGCCCATGGATATGGTTGCCCTCGATAAGGGAATCCTCCAGTCCAGTTGCCCGAATGCCGTCGTGGGTAATGTCGTGAATATGATTGTAGAGAATTTGGATGTTGCGCCCCTGCGCGCTTACACCGGTTCCGGTTCTGGTAATCTCGCTATTGGAGAGGGTGATGTGGCTGCCGTAGCGAACGTAGAATGCAGTCTTCTCGATGTTGTTCTCAGAACCAGTCCAGGGGCCATGCACTTCCAGGCGGCATTGATCAATTTCAACATAGCGCGCGCTCGTAATCGAGACTGCCTGGTCTCGGCTTGTGCCGACGATGTCGCACCCAATAACGCGCAGGTATGCATTGAAGGATCCCGTGCGGTCAGGCCCTGGATTCGAAGAATGGAAGCTTATGTGATCCAACTCGGGTCTATGTCCTTCGGCGGCCTGAATCGTCACCCAGTCGTTAAAGATGTCCGCACTTTGATTATGGTATTCCAATGCTCCATAATTGCCGTCGTAGAGGAATACCTGGTCGCCACTGGAGAGCTGGAGGTAAACAGGAGATAGAGAGGCGTATGGCGCTGCTGCGCTGCCATCCCCGCTAGCGTCGCTGCCATTGATGGCGTCAACATGATAGGTCGCTGCATGCAATTGGCTCAGGGCCAGTGGATATAGCGTCAGAGATGCAATGAGGACTGATTTCCACAACTGACAGTAAGGGGTGTGGGATAAAGGCATGATCATGGGAGTTCAAGTGATTCATCAAAATAGTATCCCCATGCCGCCATTTTTATCCGTGGCAATTGCGCCAATAGTTTTCACTATTCAGCCCGAGGGAATGAGCGTGAAAATTAGTTTACGCCGAGCAGGCTAGAGCCTGTCTGAATTTGGAAGGGGTCGCTCCGAAATGATTGTAAAAACACGTGGAGAAATACCCGGTGTGATTAAATCCGCATCGTTGTGCCACTTCTTCGCAGCTAAGGTCTTCGTGGTGCAGCAGCATGCTGGCGCGCTGTACGCGCGCCCGGAGAATGTATTGGGTCGGACTCATCTCATAAACGCTTCGAAACTTACGATAGAAGTTGCGTTCAGACATGCTGGCCCGTTGCGCCAATTCCGGGACGGTGTGCGGTAAATGTATGTTGGCGTCCATCCAACTGATGGTTGCGTTGAACTTATTCTTTTCCTGAGGAGTCGTCGTTTCCTTGGTGATGTAGCGCAGGATCAACGAAAGAATCAGCGTCAGGTATGCCTCCATCACGATGAAGCCAGCGAAGTTGTCGGGGTCGCCAATTTCATCATCGATGCAGTCAATCCAGTTTAACACTTTCTCGAGATGCTTGTCATCCAAGCAACGTTCGCCGCAAAGACTATGCCTTTTGTTATTGAATAGAACTGCGTAACCTGGAAGTTCGACCAAGTCGCGCTCCATTCGCAGAATTGCCTCGGTGTTGATCAGAATGTTGATCAGGTTGAGGCAGTTGGGCTCTTCGTAGGCGTGGTAGGACTCTTCGTCGATAAAGAGCACATGTCCGCGACCGATGCGGAAACGCTTGCCGTTGTAATTATGGATGCATTCACCCGATAGTATGATGACGAGCTCGCGAAACTCATGCCGATGTGGAGGCATCGGGCACTGCCGAATTTCCCGGCTGACCGCGATGCTTGCGCCTGCTTTGCGAAAGTAACGCTGTTGCTCGATCAATATGTCGCGCATGCCGATAAATTTATGGGGATCGCTTGGTGACTGCAAGTCATTAGCTGACCATCAACGGACGAGCAATGCACCCGGGAAGCGTTTTTACATCCGGCGGCGATAGGCCATCCACCCAAGCAAGGCCGCGCCAATCAACAGGCTGGTTTGGCCGGGCTCAGGAATCGAATTTGCCGTCAACGTCACGTAGTCGATTTCAAAATTGCCTTGGATGACACCGCCACCGATATCATTGCCCTGGATGGGATCTAGCCGCGGGCCACCGCTGATGCTGCCGCTGGTGTATTCGGAAAGGTCGTAGGTAAAGATATTCCACTCGTCGCTTTCCGTTACCTGGGTCACGGGGACCAGGTCGCCATCACCCGTGTCGCCATCGATGAACTCCAGAGTGCCCCAGGGTGTCGTGCCCAGCATTGCAAAAGAGCCTACATTGTTGAAGGCGACCGGTGTAACGCCATCATCGCCAATTTGACGAATACGGATAACCAACTGATCCCAGCCAGTACTGCCGACGGGCAGGGCAATCACTTCATTGGGAAAGAATATTTTGGGATCCGCCTGGTTTTGAAGGTTATCGCTGGTCAGAACGGTTTCCGAACCGCTGACAGCCGGACCGACATGGAGGTTCGCCACGGTGAACGCATTGGCCGTCCAGCCTTCATTATCGCCGGGTGTATTGAATTGCCAGTCTTCGACAATGACAGTGGCGCTGGCAAAGGACGCGGTTCCAAAGGCTAAGGCGAGGGCTTGGTATTTTTTGAATGATTTCATTTTAGGGGTGATGGGGTTTGATGTTCCCATCATCCTAGCACAGAGCGCCCTTTAGTTATATTCACTTTTCGGCCAGATAAAGCCATATATCTGCCAAGCTCTTCGATCACCTCTCGATAAGGAAATGCGGGCATTGCCTACATCTGGAGTCGCTCTTGCTTTTTTTTTATTTCTTGGTCTCGGAAGCGCTCGACCTCGGATGCAGTGACGCTGGCAAAGAGTGCTCGCTGTGGCTTACAGGGATGTGTCCGGGTGCGTGTAGCGTGGCTCGCGGGAGGCCGGATGCGGCGGAAGGGCGAGGTCTGCGGAGGTGGCCGGGCCTAGGATGTCTAGAATGTAAGGCGTGCAAGTGCCCTTGGTAATGCGCTTTTCGATCACCTTAAACTGCGCGCCGGTTGCGTAGTCAAAGTCGGGCAAATCCTGGCGTGAGTAGGGCGTTATGTTGCCATCGATGAGGAAGCGCACTTGATCGGCATCAGCATCGGAAACGGTGGCTATGCCGGGTTTTTCGTCATAGCTGCAGGGGCCGCCAACCAATTGGGCAGGAGGCGGGGGCGTGCTTGTTTCTTTGGTTTTGCAGGCGGTTAGTAGGGCGGCAGCGGCCGCAATGGTGGCAAAAGTAAGGATGTGGCGCATGGGTGAACTATGGCCAGCGTGGTGCCTGGGGTCAAGGTTTGGCCAAAGACGGATTCACCTGGGAAGAGGGCGGTGAAATAGTTTATGCCAAGTCTTCGCGCCCGCTCTCGTGGACCCAGGCAACGTAATCCGCCGAGCCTGAGTCGGCCAGCGTAACAATCCACTGCGGTGTGTCATACGGGTGCAGCGCGACGAGAGCCGCGTGGACCTCCTTTTCGCGCGCGGCGGAAAACTTCAGCACGAGCCGGTATTCTTCGTCTTGGCAAATGTCGCCTTGCCAGCGGTAAATCGACGTCACCGGCCCGGTGATCTGCGCACAGGCCACGAGGCGCTGCTCGACGAGCGAGCGTCCGATGTCTTCAGCGAGTTGGCGGCTGGGCGTGGTGCTCCAGCCAATGGCGATGGGTTCGTTACGCATGTGATGAAGTTAATTCACCGTGGTGGCTGCGTCCATGGGTAAGCCACAAAAAAGCGCCAGCAACGACCGGCGCTTTGGGGGCTATGGCTGTTGTGTTACTCGCCAAATACACCCATCGAAATATCTCCTGATGGTTTTCTAAGCCTTATGGAATCGACAACCGTTTCTGTGCCATAGACTTGTGGTACATTTGACACCTCCTCGGATACGATATTACCTTGTTCATCATAGACAGTGAATAATGAGTCCACTAAATATTCAGATCTTGGCCCGGTATAGCCGTTGTTCGTTATTTCGGGAGAAATTTCATCAATGACGCCAAAGGATTCGCCCTTTATTATAGATTGTGTTTGGCTATTATATTCATGTCTCAGCTCTAGGAACTCTGCCGAGTTTGAGATGGTGTAATCATTAATTACAACGGTTGGTGTACGGTAAAGGTATGTATAGCCGCCTCTCAACCAAACGACTATCCCTGCGCCATCGCGGTCTGCAGTATGATTTGCCAAGCGATTTGTCGCTGCAAAATCTCCTACAAACTGATTTCTATGGGATATGATAAAACTTTCAGCAAATGTTGGTCCATGGCCGTAGCGGTTTGGATGAAATTTAAAATGCGCAATCAAGCTGCCAGCCCACAGTGAATCCTCGTGCACATTACTGCGGAAAATGGTAATCGAGTGAAGTGGTTCATCATTAGTTGCATGCTTTTCCAATTCAAAATATACGGGGTAGAATTTCTCAGTGCTGTCTGCTCCAGTTAAATCAATGGTACCGGTAACCCAGTCATCCATTGAACCAGCATGCAGTGGCTGGAAGAGGAACTGAATAAAAGCGATCGCGAGGTAGGCGAGAATTTTGCCGTTTAAGTGGTTCATGATGTGAAATGTATCCAGTTATGCTATTCTAGGTCAATGTTGATGTTGCCATTAAGATAGCCACAAAAAAGCGCCAGCAACGACCGGCGCTTCGAAAAGATTTTGTGATGGTGTGGTTTACGCTTCGGCGAGCTCGGGTTGTTCGGCGAGCCAGCGTTCGGCCTCGATCGCGGCGCGGCAGCCCATGCCGGCTGCGGTGATGGCCTGGCGGTAAACGTGGTCCGAGCAGTCGCCAGCGACGTAAAGGCCCTCGACTTCGGTGCGGACGCCGCTCTCGTGATTGGAGACGATGTAGCCTTCTTCGTCGAGCTTGAGAATGCCTGCAGCGAAGCTGGTGTTCGGGATGTGGCCAATAGCGATAAAGAAGCCCTTGGCGTCGATCTCGGAGACTTCACCGGTCTTGATGTTTTTGACGCGGACGCCCTTCATCATGCCGGAATCGTCGGCCAACACTTCTTCGGCAACGGTGTCCCAGTGCGCCTGAATCTTTTCGTTGGCGAGGGTGCGGTCGGCCATGACTTTGGAGGCACGCAGCTCATCGCGGCGATGTAGCAAGTGAACCTTTGACGCAAAACGGGTCAAAAAGAGCGCTTCTTCGCAAGCGGTGTCGCCGCCGCCGACTACGACGACGTCCATGTTGCGGTAGAAGGCGCCGTCGCACGTGGCGCACGTGGTAACGCCTTTGCCGCCCCACATTTCCTGTTCGCCGGGAATGTTTAGCAGACGCGGACGCGCGCCGGTGGCGATGATGACCGTGCGGGCCTTGTAAACCTTGCCACTCTCGGCGGTGAGGACCTTAACGCCGTCTTCGATTTCGATCGTCTTGATGAGGTCCTGCGCGAAACGGGCACCAAAGCGGGTGGCCTGCTTGCGCATGCTGTCCATGAGCATGAAGCCATCAATGCCTTCCGGAAAGCCGGGGAAATTCTCCACCTCGGAGGTGGTCGTCAACTGGCCGCCGGGCTGGGAGCCTTCCAGGAGCAAAGGCTCCAGATTGGCGCGCGCGGTGTAAATTGCGGAAGTTAGGCCGGCGCAGCCGGTGCCCAGGATGATTACGTTTTCCATGATGTGTTAAAGCTAAGAATGAATGCGGATTTTGCCAGCGCAGGCGACAGTTGGTCGGCCAATGCCGGGAATCAAAGCCGGGGCGGCATTTATCCGCCCCGGCCGGGTTTAAATCAAGCTTTACTTGCTGAGGAAAGACGACACGCCTTCGTGGGACGGCGTCATGGCCTCGGCACCCTTTTCCCAGTTGATTGGGCAAACTTCGCCGTGCTGCTCGAAGTGCTGCAACGCGTCGACCATGCGCAGGGCTTCCTTGATGGAGCGGCCGAGTGGCAGATCGTTAACCACTTGGTGGCGGACGACGCCTTCCTTGTCGATCAGGAACAGGCCGCGGTAGGCCACGAGCTCGCCGGAGGCGACGAGGTTACCCTCGACGTCGATGTCATACTCGCCGGTAAGGACGTCGTAGGCGGAGGCGATGGTCTTGTTGGTGTCGGCCACGAGCGGGTATTTGACACCCTGAATGCCGCCGTCCTTGCGGGGGGTGTTGACCCAGGCCCAGTGGCTGAACTCGGTGTCCGTCGACACGCCGACGACTTCGGTGTCGCGGCCGTGGAACTCAGACAGGTATTCCTGGAAGGCGATGATCTCGGTCGGGCAGACGAAGGTGAAGTCCTTCGGGTAGAAGAACAGAACCACGTATTTCTTACCGAGGAGCTGGTCCAGCGTGTAGCTGTCGACGATCTGGCCGTTAACAACTGCCTTTGCGTTAAAATTAGGTGCTTTCTTACCGACTAATACGGGCATGATACAGATAGTTTGATTGCTTATTTCTCGTAGTCGCGGGAGCCAGGCAAAGCCCAGCCCAGCCCCTGACTGCGGACACTTATAACCGAGAAACCGCTATTCGTGAAATATCTTGTTCCTATAGTTTTAATAGGGTTTGCCTATGCCTGATGTGCCACTAGGTTTGGCCGCATGGAAATGCATCAATTGCGATACTTTACGGCCGTGGCGCGGACGGGGAATTTTACCCGCGCCGCCGAGCAGTGCCACATCGCGCAGCCCTCGCTCTCGCAGCAGATTCGCAAGCTGGAGGACGAGCTGGATGAGAAATTGATCATGCGGCTGCCGGGCGGCAAATCGCGCCTGACGCCCGCGGGGGAAATCCTGCTCTCCCGCGCCAACCGCATCCTGGCCGAGGCCCAAAGCGCGGTGGAAGAATTGCGCGACCGGCAAAAAGTCGTTCGCGGGGCCGTCCGCCTGGGAGCGATCCCGACCGTGGCACCGTTCCTGATTCCCGATGCGCTGCTGGCGTTTAATGAGCAGCATCCGGAGGTCGAGCTGGTGGTCCACGAGGCGACCACGGAGCAACTGTTGACCCAACTCGAGCGCAACGAGCTGGACTTTGTCATCGTCAGCCCGCCGCTCGCTGGCGGCCCCTGGCAGACGGAAAGCCTTGGCAGCGAGTCGCTCTACCTGGTGACGCCCGAGGGCAACCACCACATCAAAAAGCGCGCGCCGACGCTCGATGATCTGCGCGAGGAGGAGTTTATCCTGATGCGCGAGGGACACTGCCTGACCGGGCAGGTCATGAAGTTTTGCAAGATGGCAGAGTTCCGTCCACGGGTGCGTTTCCTGAGCGCGCAGGTAGAGACGCTCAAGGCGCTAATCCGCTCGGGCGCAGGGGTGTCACTACTGCCCGAGATGGCCTTGGGCGATGTCTCCAAAGAAAGCAGGCTGCACGTGATCGCGTTTAAAAACCCGGCACCGCAGCGTGAGATCGTCTTCGCCTCGCTCCCGGATTTCCCCCTGCCGCTTGCGGCGCGCGAGTTTCAGGGTTATTTAAAGAAAGCCTTCGAGCAACGCACCCAAACCATGAGCGACAAATCCGACAAAAAGCCCGAGAAGAAGCCCAAGAAACCCAGCGAAAAACTCGCCGCCACCGGCAAGCCCGCCCTGCGCGGCAAGCGCAAGAATCGGAATTAAACGCGGGCCAGCGAGGCGTTTGGGCATGCGTGGATTTTTAACTACGAATAGCGCGAATGAGCGCTGATCCAGGAGGCGCAGATGTCTCTCACGGAGGCACGGAGAGCACGAAGGTAAAGGCGTGCGATTTAGAGAGTCAGGTAGCGCAGGCGCGTCTCGCGCCGCACCCCATGCTGACGGTCTTTTATCGATCTGCCCTCTGTAGGGATCGCGCTTGCGACGCCGTATTAGGTGGCGCGGCTTGAGCGGGTGCGGCGTCGCGCAAGCGCGAGCCCTACATTAAGAACGTAATTTGGATAACCACTCAGCTGGGGTGCAGCGTGAGACGCGTCTGCCTGGTAAGTTCGCCTTTTGGTCTATTTTTGAATTCGCTTTCATTAACTTCCCGGTCTTTCCGATCTTCCTGTTTAAAGAAACACGTTTTGTTGGCCTTTGCGCTCTCCGTGTCTCCGTGAGAAAAAACCGCGTCCTGCCTCTCCGCGAAATCATCATTGTCCCGCAGCCGCGCCGTCCCTTCAATGCCGCCATGGATTTAATCGACAGCCATTGTCACTTTGAGAAGTTTCACCAGCGCGGCCAGGTGGGTGCCATCATTGCGCGGGCAGCAGAGCTCGGCGTGAACCGCTTTATCAACATCGGCACCTCGATGGACGACTGGGCGCTGTATCGCGACCTCGCGCGCAAACATCTGGGCAAGCTTTTCTGGACCGCCGGGCTGCACCCCTGCCATGTCGAGGAGGACTGGCGCGACCACGTGACCGCGCTCTCGACCTACTGGACGGATGACCCCGCGCCCGTCGCCTTGGGTGAGATCGGCCTCGATAATTTCCACCTGCCCAAGTATCCCGACGAAGCCGCCGAGGTAAAAAAACGCCAGGCTGATGCCTTCCGTGCGCAGCTCGACATGGCCTTCCAGTTTGATGCGCCCATCGTGGTCCACTCGCGCAACGCCTTCGACGAAACCATGGCTATTCTCGAGGAGAAACAGTTCCCCGGCGAGAAGGTGGTGTTCCACTGCTTCGCCGAGGGGCCCGAGGAAATGAAGCGCCTGTATGCCTACGGTGGCCGCGCGTCCTTCACGGGCATTGTGACCTACAAGAGCGCGGAAAACGTTCGCCAGGCCGTGATCGAGCAAGGCATTGAGCGCATCATGGTCGAGACCGACGCGCCTTACCTCGCGCCGGTTCCCCACCGCGGTAAGGAATGCGAGCCCGGCTACACGCGTTACACCGCCGAGAAATGTGCGGAGCTGTTGGGGCTTTCGTTGGAAGATTTCGCCACCCGGGCAACGGCCAATACCGAGGCGTTTTTCGGGCTGAAATAATTGCCGCCGTCACTGGACGCAGCGGCCGAATGCATTAAGTTCGCCGCTTGGAAACGCTTTTCATTTGCCGAAAATGCTCGAAGCCCAAGGCGGACACGGTCTTGGGCAAGGCCCGCAGCGGCAAGAAGCTGTATCAGAAGCTCGCCGCACGCGAGGATTTGCCGTTTCGCGTGCGCCCTTGTAAGTGCCTCGGCCAATGTAAAAAAGGCCCCAATGGACTCTGCCTCCCGGGTAAAATCCGCCTCAATCACTTATCGGTCAAAGCGGTGAAAGCGATGCGTGAGTAAGCCTTACTCGTAGCGAAACTCGCCACCAAACAAATCCATGTCCTCCGTTATCGGCCCTGTCGAAGTGTCGATGAACTTCGCTTCTTTACTCAGAAGCTGCCCGTAGAGCTCGGGGCGGCGGTCTTTCAAATAATGATAGGCCGGGGCGGGGTGAGTGCGGCCGTAGTAGGCGGGCACGCAGTCGCAGACGAGGAGCGTGTCCTGCTCGTTGTGTGCGGCCACGAGGATCTCCCCATGCGGCGAGCAGACCATGGAATTGCCGCGGTAGTGCCAGCTGTCGCCGTCGCGCGTTTCGTAGCCGCAGCGGTTGACGTAGGCGAAAAACAGGTTGTTGGAATACGCATGGGCGGGGAATTGCACCTTGGCCACATCGGGGTAGGGGACGCTGCTCATGCGGCCGTCGGGCAGGCGGTAATAGGTGTCCGCCGCCGTCGGGCCGACGATTAACTTCGCGCCCTTGAGCGCCAGAATGCGCATCAGCTCGGGGAACTCGCACTCGTAGCAATTGACCACGCCCACGGGAAAGCCCGCGATCTTGTGGACGGGATAATCGCTGTCGCCGATGTCCCAATTGTCGCGCTCCTGCTGGCCGTAAAGATGGCACTTCTTATAACTGTCGAGCAGCGCGCCATGCTCGTCGATCACGGCGATGCTGTCGTAATAATACGCGCGGTCTTCGCGGTCGACGCGTTCGCCGTAGCTGACGATCACGCCCATCTTGTGCTGCTTGGCGATCTCCCGAATGCGCGTAATGCTCGGGCCGTCACAGGTCTCGGCGGTGGCGTGCGCGGTCTCTGGGTTGTGCGTGTAGCCCTGCAAATAAAGCTCGGGAAAGGAGATCACCTGCGCGTGATAATGCTTGGCCTTCTCGACAGCCATTTCGAGGCGCGCGAGGTTTTGCTCGGTCGCGCCATCGCCGCATGCGCCCTGTGCCTGATAGATCGCCAAGCGAATGCCGGCGCCCTTGGGGGGCAACTCGTCGTAGATCGACGTGCGCACTTGCAGCTTGCGGTAGGAAGCCTCGACGGTCGCGCCGAAATGCGGCGTCCCGTCATTCACGAGAAAAGAAGATGCGTCAGCCATGCCGGGGACTATGGCTGCGGGGGAGTGGGCCGTCGAGTGTTTCTGATTAATTTAGCCACGGATTAACGCGGATGAAACACGGATGCCAGCGAGGCGTGGGTGTTTCTCACGAAGGCACGGAGGGCACAAAGGCCAGCGAGGCGTATTTTTAACAGGAAGAGCGGGAAGGACGGGAAGCTTGTTGAGCAGCATTTAAGAGAATTCAAAACAATCTACGAGGGAGTGGCCTTTGTGCTCTCCGTGCCTTCGTGAGAGACAAACCATCCTGCCTCTCAGCATCCGCGTGAAATCCGCGTTCATCCGTGGCTAATAAAAAACGCCCGGCTGGAATACCGGGCGTTTTCGAAAATCTAATATCGCTGCGACTTACTCGCCCTCGATCTTCTTTTCGAGATAGGCAAACAGATCGGCTTCGCTGACGCGGACTTGTTCCGTGGTGTCGCGGTCGCGGAGGGTCACGGTGCCGTCCTTTTCGATGGTGTCGAAGTCGACGGTGATGCCGAACGGCGTGCCGATTTCGTCCTGGCGGCGGTAGCGCTTGCCGATGGCGCCAGACTCGTCCCAGAAAACCGGCCAGCGGCGCTGGAGTTTCTTGTAAAGCGCGCGGGCGGCTTCGACGAGTTCGGGCTTGTTCTTGAGCAGCGGGAAGACGGCGGCCTTGTAGGGCGCGATGCGCGGGTGGAACTTCATCACGACGCGCTTCTCGGGCTTGCCCTTGTCGTTGGGGACCTCGTCTTCGGTGTAGGCGGCGGTCAGCACAGCCAGCAGCGTGCGGTCGACGCCGAGGGACGGCTCGATGACGTGCGGGATGTATTTGAACGGCTCCTGGCCAGCTTGCTTGCGGGCCTCGTCGAAGTATTCCATGGACTTCTTGGAGAACTCCTGGTGCTGCGTCAGGTCGAAGCAGCCGCGGCAGGCGATGCCCCACAGCTCTTGCTCACCGTGCGGGAAATGGAAGCTGAGGTCCGTCGTGCCCTTGGAATAGTGCGAGAGCTTTTCCTGGGGGTGGACGTCTTCGCCGATCTGGTCACGCGGAATGCCGATGGAGACGAGCCAGTCGATGCAGGCGTCGATCCAGTCGCGGTGCATCTGCTGCCAATCGGCGTCGGGCGCGATGAAGTATTCGATCTCCATCTGCTCGAACTCGCGGGAGCGGAAAATGAAGTTGCGCGGCGTAATCTCATTGCGGAACGCCTTACCGATCTGGGCAATGCCAAACGGGATCTTCACACGGGCCGTGTCGACGACGTTGTTGAAATTGTTAAAGATGCCCTGGGCCGTCTCGGGACGCAGGTAGCTGACGGCAGAGCTGTCCGCCAACGGGCCGACCTTGGTCTCGAACATCAGGTTGAAGTCGCGCGGCTCGGTGAGCGTGCCAGCGGCGGAGGCGTCCGGCCCGAGGGTGGCGGCGCGCTGCTCGGCGGTGGCTTCGGTGAACTCGGTGCGCTCGGCGAGGGCGTCGAGGTCGATCTCGGCCTGTTTATCGCCCTTGGCATCGCGAACCTTCTTGGCGCGCTTGAGAATGTCGTCCGTGGCGGTGTCTTCCATGAACGCCACATAGCCGCCGAGCTCGCCGTTGAGCTTAACCGGGGCAATAAAGAGCTGGTCGGCGCGGTAACGGAGCTTGGACTCCTTGCAGTCGACCATTGGGTCGGAGAAGCCGCCGATGTGGCCGCTGGCCTCCCAAGTGCGCGGGTGCATGATGATGGAGCTGTCCAGCCCGACGATGTCATCACGGCGGTGCACGAAGTCCTGCCACCAGGTTTGCTTGATGTTGTTGCGCAGCTCGACGCCAAGGGGACCGTAGTCGAAGAAGCCTTGGTAGCCGCCGTAAATATCGGACGACTGGAAAATAAAGCCGCGACGCTTGCACAGGCTGACAAGCGTTTCCATGCTGGGAGTCTGGTGGGTTTCCGTGGACATAAGAGACAGGTTTGAAAGGGTTTTCCGCCCCTGGGGCAAAGAAATTCCGGTTTTCGGCGCATTTTTCGGTTGGGATTGGCTGTCGTGCGCGGTTGGCTTCAGCCATCCGCCTTCCAGAATCGGCCTACGTGTCGGCCTCTAAAGAGACCGACCTACGCTTTTCATTGCCTACCTTTTTAGCCCGCAAAAGGACATTTTTTTCAAAAAATCGTTGCCCTCGTGCAAAAATACCGGTTGAGCAATGCCTTACGAAGTGATACTTTGCTCTTGCCTAACCAATTGTTAAACGCGTTTTATACTGATTTATGAAATCTACTTCCAAGCTTGTCCTTGCTTCTTTCGCTCTTGGCGCCGCTGCCCTGTTTTCTGGCTGCGCTGACTCCGTGCCTAGCGATGCGCATGCGCTCTACCAGCGTAATAACCAAGGCTTCAATTTCCTGGGTCTCGTTGATTACTCCCCGGAATCCTACGATCACGTTGCGGAATACTCCGCCTCCGTGCACAGCGATGAGCTGCTTGATCGTAAGAACATCACCGGCGACAATCTTTCCCTCTTCTGGGGTTCGTTCGTTTACGCGGACTACTAAGCCGCCCGTTTGGGCCTGAGCTTTTACATGGGCGAGGTCGACAACTGCGATTCGCCCGTCAGCAATGTGGCGCGTTTTCTGCCAGAGGCAGCGGCGCGCCAGCCTGATTTCCCCGCCCTCCGGCTTCCCCGCCGCCGTGGCGGGGCGCTTGCGTACGATACCCTGACATTCGCGGAGCTGGAAACCGCCGCTTGCGCCTCCGCGCAGATTTTCACCGAAAAGGGCATCCGCCGCGGCAGCCGCGTGCTGCTGATGGTGAAGCCCGGGCGCGACCTGATCCTGGCGGTCTTTGCGCTCTTTAAGATCGGTGCCGCCCCGGTGGTGATCGATCCGGGCATGGGCCGCAAACACTTCCTGGCCTGCGTCCGCCGCACCCGGCCCGACGCCATGGTCGGCATCCCGTTGGCGCAGTTCCTCAGCCGGGTATTCCGCAAGGATTTTTCCACGGTCCAGGCTCGGGTAACCGTTGGAAATCAAGGCTTTGCCAAACAAATTGCGGCGCTGGGCAAGGCAACCTTTGCCCCAGCGCAAACGACGGCTGACGAGCTGGCGGCCATCCTGTTTACCAGTGGTTCCACGGGCCCGCCCAAGGGCGTGCGCTACGAGCACGGCATGTTTGAGGCGCAGGTGCGGATGATCCGCGCGCACTACGGCATCGAGCCTGGCGGGGTGGACTTGCCGATGTTGCCGGTCTTCGCGCTGTTTAATCCCGCCCTCGGGATGACCACCGTCGTCCCCGAGATGAACCCGAGCAAGCCGGCTGCCGTCGACCCCGCCAAGATCGTCCAGGCCATTCAGCAAAACGAGGTGACGAACAGCTTTGGCTCGCCGGTGCTGTGGAACAAGATCGCGACGCATTGCGAGGCCCACGGAATCACCTTGCCGACGATCCGCTGCATTCTCATGGCGGGTGCCGCCGCGCCGCCCTCGCTGATCCGGCGGCTTAAGGCGCTGCTGCCCAATGGCGAAATCCACACCCCCTATGGTGCGACTGAGGTGCTGCCGGTGGCCTCGATCAGCGGTTCGCAAATACTTCAGAAAACCCAAAGCCTCACCGAGCAGGGACGGGGTGTCTGCGTTGGCCAGCTGCTGCCCGAAGTTTCCGCGCAGATCATCCGCATCGTCGATGGGCCAATCCCAACGATGGCCGAGGTCGAACCACTGCCTGCTGGTGAAATCGGCGAAATTGTCGTCACCGGGCCGAGTGTGACGAAGGCCTATGACGCATTGGCCGAAGCGACCGCGAAAGCGAAGATCCAGCAACAATCGGAATTTTTGAATGCGGAATGCGGAGTGCGAAGTGCGGAATTAACAGATGGATTAGATGATTCCGCACTTCGCACTCCGCATTCCGCAATTGTCTGGCATCGCATGGGCGATCTGGGCTATTTCGATGCGGAGGGGCGTCTGTGGTTCTGCGGGCGCATGGCCGAGCGGGTGGAAACACCGCAGGGGCTGATGTTTACCGAGTGCGTCGAGGCGATTTTTAATCAGCACCCGCGGGTGTTTCGCAGCGCGTTGGTGGGGCTTGGGAAGCGGCCTGAGCAGACGCCGTGCATCGTCATCGAGCCCCAGCCCGGGGAATGGCCTGGCGACGCCCGCGCGCAAAAAGCCTTTACCGATGAGCTGTTGCAATTGGCCGCAGGCAACGAGCTGACCCGTGGCATCGGGGAAATCCGCTTCAAGCAGCGCTTCCCCGTCGATGTCCGCCACAACGCCAAGATTCACCGCCTCGATCTGGCGCGGGAGTTCGGCCCCGAGCGCTCCTGAGTGGGCTGTCGGGCATGTTGGTTGGTCTCAGCGTAAACTTAGCTTTCGCCGAAAAGCCGGGTGAAGTTTTCCGCAACCTGACTGCGGATCGTGGCTGGGTCGCCATTAAGGATGCTGGTGGCGGCGGCGTAGCTGGCGGCGATGTTGGCCGGGTGGTGCGGGGGCTCGCCGTTGGGGGCGTGGGAGAAGGGGACTTTGCCCGGCAGAGAGTGGGTCTGCCACGGCTCGGGGGGAAGCATGTCGGGCGCGTCAGTTTCGAGGAGGAGTCGGTCGGGCGGGGTGGCGCGGAGGGACTCGCGGTGCTTGGCCTTGCGCTCGTGCATGACGTAGGCAGAGAAGCTAAAATAGCCGCCGAGATCCGCGAACTCGCGAATCATTTCCGGGGAGCCGCCATAGCCGTGCAGGTGAAAACCGCGGGCGGGGCGGGGGCCGTTTTTCAGCGCTTCGAGCATCGGGCCCCAGGCCTGGAGGCAGTGCAGGGAAATAGCGCGATTGTCCCGCTCTGCTAGTGCCAACTGCGCATGCAGGGCGTCGAGCTGGCGCGGCAAATCGTGGTCTTTTATCCAGCGGTCCAGCCCGGCTTCGCCAATGACGGCCCTGGGAAAGCGGGCGAGGAAATCTTCCAACTGGGCAAGCCAGTCCGGCGGCGCTGCGTTGACCTGCCAGGGGTGCAGGCCAAAGGCGGGGATGACGCGCGGATCGCTCTCGGCCAGCGCGGCGACGGCGGGCCAGTCACCCGGGTGGGTGCCGTTGACGACTACTTTGCCCAACGGCAACTGGGCCAGGTCGCGCTCGATTTTTTCCCGATGCGGCGTGAGCCGCGGGTCGTGCCAGTGGCAATGCGCATCGTATAGCGGCGCGTCGTTCATGGCTCCAGTCTCGGCTTTCGGGGAAAGACCGCCAACTCCAAAAAGCGCCGATAGCCTGCCCAGCCGCGATAGATATACACCGCGAGCACGCCGCCAAACACGTCGGCAATCCAGTCGGCGATGTCCATGAAGCGTCCGGGCGTGTGGCTCTGGTGCAGCTCGTCAGCGAGCCCGAACAGCGCGGTAATGACAATGGCCAGAATGGTCCGCAGGCCGCTTGGCCAGGTGGGGTTGGCGAGCCGGTAAATGGAGGTCGCCAGCAGGCCAAAGACGAGGGCGTGGATGACTTTGTCCATCGACACAAAGGTGAACGACGGCGTGGCCGGATTTCCCCCGGAGGCCACGGTGATCGCCAGCATCAGCCCCAGCGGTTGCCACCAGCGCAGGCGATGGTGCCAGAGGGCGAGGCGGCGTTGGCTGGCGGGGGTGGCGTGCATGGGGCCACTGAATAACCATGCGGACGGGCGGTGCGTCGAGTCGCAAATCACGCGAAGGTTTCCATTGATTGAGCACCCGCGCGGGCTTACGTTGCCCCTCAGTATGCAAAAAGTCATGGGCATCCTGTTGATCTTTGTCGCCTCGCTTTTGGGGCTCGGTGCCTGGATGCTGCCCGTGTATCTCGACGCCGTGGCACCCCGGGTGCTGCGCGCGGTGGGGGCCGAGGGCAAACCCGCGGCGGCCTCGGCAGACCTGCTTCTCGTCGAGGGGCAACAGGGACCGGCGTGGCGGATTAACCGGGCTTTGCAGCAGCTGCCCAACTCGGATGAAGCCTATGCGGCGAGCGAGGAATTTCTCAATGGCCAGATCGCGGCTTTCATGGCCGAGCACCCGGAGGATCGGCTCACGGGCAGTGTCGAGGCCTACGGATTGCAGGTGATGAAGATGGCTCCACGTCCGCCGGAGCTGGCGGCCGATGCCGGGCCGATGCCCTTTCAGCGCTTGCTTACGCAGCGGGATAACCGCGAGGCGGTGCTGGCGCTCTTGCAGGAGTCGCGCAACCAGAACGTGCAGCAGATTTTGCAAACGCGGGGTATGCACGGGGTGCGGCACTTTATGCCGGTGGCCTCGGCGGCGGGGGCTCCGTTGGACTCCGCGATCCTGACCACCGCGCTGCTCGTGCAGGCTGGTTTCATCGGGCCGGAGTTCGCGCGCGAGGTCGCCACCATGGCGCAACTGGCGATGAGCGGCGAGGGCGCGGCGGTGTCGCGGATGGAGGCGTTTTACATGTCGATGCTGGGGGCTGGTCAACGGCTGGACTGGGCCTCGCTCGGAGCCTGGGCCCGCCTGGCGCGCGACCCCGTTACCTTCATGCGTGCCACGACCTTGCTGCGCCGCAGCGGCGAGCGAGAGTCACTGGTGTTTGGCGTCGTGATGCTCAGCCAGCGGCCGGACTGGCTGGCGGATTACTATGAGGAATTTGGCGACGAGGCCTGGGCTGACCTGGAGGAGGTTTTTCCGTGGGGCAAGCAATCGCTGGTTTACCTGCTGGAAAATCAGCTGCCGCTCTACGATGGCCCGGCGGCCCAGGCATCGGGCGCGGAAATTTTGCCCCCAGACGTGGAGCAGGTGTTGGTCAGTTTTTGCGCAAACGTGCGGACCATGGCGATCGTGGTGAAAATACTCGGCCTGCTCTTAGCCGGGATGCTGATGGCGGCGGGGCTGAAGCTCTTGCTCACGAGCCGCGCGGAGGCGACGAGCAACTCGCCAGGTATGGCTTGGATGCAGAATGCGGTCGTCGGGGTAATCCTGCTGCTGCTGGTGATCAGTTTTCAGGAGCCGCAGCTCTTTGCGCAACCGGTGACGGAACCGGGCGCGTTGTTTTTAGAATTTGAATTACCCGCACAAGTCGCCACAGTGGAGGGCGAATCCATGCCGAACGCTTCTATCGATCAACAAACTGTCCTGGTCCTGCTCATCTTTTTTATGATGCAGCTGGTGATCTACATCGTGTGCCTGATGAAGCTTTCCACGCTGAAGCGGGCCCCTGTCCCAGCGCAGACGCGCATCACGCTGCTGGAGAACGAGGAGCCGCTGTTTGACCTCGGCCTTTACGTGGGGCTGTCGGGTACGGTGATTTCGCTGCTCATGCTGGCGATGGGCATTGTGCAGGCCAGTCTCGTGGCAGCGTATGCCTCGACCTTGTTTGGCATTATTTTCGTGGCGCTGCTGAAGATTCTCCACGTGCGTCCGCTCAAGCGAAAGCTGATTCTGGAGCGCAGTTAATCGCCTGGGCGCGCAAAAATACGAGCCGCGTTGGACAATTCAATGTGGGCCGTTATGATAAAATAATGCGCTGGTTTGTGTTTCTGTGGCTGCTACCGGTCGCGCTGTTTGCGGAAAAGCAGACAGTGGTGTTGTTGCATGGGCTGGCGGCGAGCTCCGGCACGATGGTCCACATTGAGTCGACGCTTGAGGCCGCCGGTTACCTGGTGGTGAACCTCGACTATCCGTCAATGAGTGAATCGCTCGAAACGATCTCAGCGAATATGCGCGCCAGGATTGTGGCGGAGACCGCTGAAGCCGAGCAGGTCCATTTTGTGACGCATTCGATGGGCGGCATCGTGCTGCGGATGATTCAGCGGGACGCGCCGCTGGACAACATTGGCCGCGTGGTAATGATCGCTCCACCGAATCACGGCAGTGACGCAGTGAATGTGCTGCAGGGCCTGCCGGGCTTCCTGTGGGCGATTGGGCCCTCGGGTGCGCGCCTGGCCGCTGGTGACAACGAATCCCTGGCTAGCCTCGGCCCTCCTAATTTCGAGCTGGGCGTGATTGCGGGCAGCAAGGGGCTGGATCCGTTTATCTCGTCGATGATTCCCGGCCCGGACGATGGCGTGGTCTCCATCGAAAGCACCAAGCTTGAGGGAATGGCGGACTTTACGGTCGTCCACGATTCGCACCCGGTGCTGGTTTTCAACGGCCAAGTGATGGACCAAATACTGGCCTTTCTGGAAAAGGGCGAATTTATCGATAAAAATTCATCGCCGCAGAATCCCTTCGCCGGGAATTGGACGCACCGGCGTTAGTGCTGGGGGCAGATTTTATTAGAATCGTCAGGCGTTCGGTAGCTCGGCGTCGGCTTCTGGAAGGTGGCTATAAATTGAAAGAATCAGCTGCGTAATTTTGCAAAATTAGCAATCTGAGGCCATACGTTTAGTATTACTGATTAATTGTGCTGAACTCTATGAATAACCTTCCTCACCGCCTTAAGACTTATGCTGAACTTGCAAAATTTTTTGCGTTTCACTTTGGCCCGATGGTCAACCACAGTCAAAATGCGGCAGAAGGCGTGGCGACGAGTGATATGGCGGAGGATGCGGAAAAATTCGCCAAACAATTGGAGGGCATGGGCTCAACCTTTGTGAAGTTTGGCCAGTTGCTGTCCACCCGCACTGATTTGCTGGCCAAGCCCTACATTGATGCGCTCCAACGCTTGCAGGACGACGTTGAGCCAGTGCCATTTGAAGATATCAGCGCCACTTTTGAAGAGGATTTCGGCATCACGCTGGACAAGGCATTCGCCGAAGTAAAGCGGGAGCCGGAGGCCGCCGCATCCCTTGGTCAAACACACCGCGCGACGACCCGTGAAGGGGTGGAGGTCATTGTCAAAATCCAGCGCCCCGGCGTGCGTCGAAAAGTCATTCAGGACTTGGATGTATTGGATTCGGTTGCCGCATTTGCCAGTGAACACTCGGAATCGGCGCGTAATTACCGGGTGTGCGACTTGGTTGATCATTTTCGAGACAGCATTGTTGGTGAGCTCAACTACCGGAAAGAAGTGATGAACCTGCAAACGCTGGCCAAGAACATTGAGCGCTTCCCCCGGTTGATGACGCCTGGCGTGCATTTGTCCCTCTGTTCTGAGCGAGTGATCACGATGGATTACATTCACGGGAGCAAAGTCACGGAAATATCCGGTGTCAGCCTGCTGGATGTCGATGGGGAGAAGCTGGTCGATGAACTGGTGGCCGCCTTTTTAAAGCAATATTTGACAGACGGATTTTTCCATGCGGATCCGCATCCAGGCAACTTATTGCTCACTCAGGATAACCGCATGGCCTTTATCGATCTGGGGATGGTTGGTCGCCTCAGTGAAACGATGAGCGATGCGCTTTATCAGGTCTTCTCCGGCATTGCCGAGAATAAGAGCGAGCGCGTGACCAATACGCTGCTGGATGTTGGTTATCAGGGCAACCATGAGGTTGCGCGGGCGGAACTGCAGTCAGACATTTCGTCACTCATTGCCAGGCAGCATGACGTAACGGTATCGGAGTTGCAGTTCGGAGCGGTGGTCATGAAAATTTTCCAGATTTGCGCCGATCATCATATCATCATTCCACGCGAATTTCTTTTGGTGGCTAAATCGCTCCTCAATCTGGATCGCATTGCGGTGATTCTGGCCCCGAAATTTAATCTCTCCAATGCCACGCGCACCCACCTGAAAGTGATTGCGGCCAAGCGCACCGTCAGCTCGCTCAAGCCGAGCGACTTGTTTGAAGCGGCGCTGGAGTTCAAGGAACTGGTGCAGCAGGCACCCCACCGGCTGAATAACTTACTCGATAACCTGGCCGACAACAAATTTCGCATCGATGCCGACGTGATTGATGAGACCGCGCTGATTCAAGGTTTTCAGAAAATTGCCAACCGCATCACGGTGGGCGTGATTACTGCAGCGCTCATCATTGGTGCCGCGTTGATGATGCGCATCGAAACGGAATTTCAGATATTCGGTTATCCGGGCTTTGCGATGTTGCTCATGATCGCCGCGATGTTTCTCGGAGTCACGACGATCATTGGCATTTGGCGCACTGACAAGTAGCGTGGTCAATAGAACGTAACCCCGAAGGATCGCGAACCTCTGTGTTCGCATACAATCCATCTAACTGAAACAATGCGAACACAGAGGTTCGCGTTCCTTCATGCTTCACGTATGTCCGCGGCACTGCTCCAAGGCCAGTCTTCGGCGCGTTGGCAGAGGCCCGCCTTGACTGGATTTTGGTGTATGTAATCTACGACGCGCTTATAGTGGGACTCGTCGCGGATATAGCGGTCCCAGTATTCGGGCTGCCAGAGTGGTCCATCGCCGAGTTTATCTCCGTGGCCGTTGTCGAAGAGCCAAGCTTTTATTTCGCGTGCACTAAAACTCTTCCAACTGGATACCGTTTTCTGCATCGACCAGTCGGGGTAGGGGCGAAAGAGGACATGGGCATGATTCGGCATGACGACAAAGGCGTGCAAGTCTAGGCGTTCTCCGTCAAAAAACTTGATGCAGTTCGCGACGATGTCAGCGAGTTGTCCATGCTTTAGCCAGCAGGAGCCATAACCTGCGTCCAAGTAGTCGTGGAGGCGTTGCAGTTTTTCGATGCCACGTTTATTCTCGGGGGCCAGTTTTATCGCTTCATCAATGCGGCGAATCGCTTTCAGTGGAATGCTGTCCGCCAAATGAAGTGTAACGTGCTGTATCTTCTCCGGGTTGTCTAGATGCGGTAGATAGCCTCTGGAGTGCCAGCCTTTCATGGGACATGTATCGGTGGGTGCTAGGCTGTGAAGAGGGAGGAGAAAGGAACGCGAACCTCTGTGTTCGCACTGTTTCAGTTAGATGGAGTGTAGGCGAACACAGAGGTTCGCGTTCCTTCATACTTTTCGTTCCCCTACTTCGCCAAATCTTCAAACAACCGCTCATAGAGCGCCGCGCCGCGTTCGATGATCTTGCAGTGCATGGATTCATCGGGGGCGTGGAGGTTATCCTCCTTGGTGAAGAGGCCGAGCATGAGCGAGTCGAGGCCAAGGGTTTCCTTGATGTCGCCGATGATCGGCACGCTGCCGCCTTCGCGGAGGTAAACCGGGGCCTGGCCCCAGATGTCGGGGATGGCCTTCTCGGCGATTTCGAATGCGCGGCTCTTGGTGGAGCCGTCGCGCGCGGTGCCGCCCTTGCCCGGCGGGATCACCTGGTAGGCCGGGCCGCCGGAGTGGATGTCGAGCTCGACCTTCACGCCCTTGGGGGCGCGCTCCATAATGGTATCGGCGAGTAGCTTTTGAATCTTGTCGGCGTCCTGGTTGGCCACGAGGCGACAGGTGATCTTGGCGAACGCCTTGGACGGGATGACGGTCTTTTCGCCCTCACCTTGGTAGCCGCCGCCGATGCCGTTAAACTCCAGTGTCGGGGCAAAGCGGGTGCCTTCGAAGCAGTTGAGGCCGGGCGGGCAGTGAAATTCGTCCACGCCGAGGAATTTGCGGTAGTCCTCCTCGGAGGTGGGGAGCTTGGCCAGCTCGTCGCGTTCCCAGTCTTGCGGCATGACGACGTCGTCATAGAAGCCCGGGACGTTGATCGTGCCGTCGGGATTGTGCAGGGACGCGCAAATTTCCATCAGCGCCTGGAGCGGGTTGAGAATGCAGCCGCCGTGGATGCCCGAGTGCAGGTCTTGCTTCGGACCGGTGACGTTGATCTGCATCGGTGCCAGGCCGCGCAGGGCGAGGGTAATCGCCATGGTGTCCGGGCTCGGGCAGCCGGTGTCGGACAGGATGACCATGTCGGCCTTGCTCAGTCGCTCTTTATAATTCTCCAGAAAGCCGGCAAAGCTCGGGCTGCCAATTTCTTCCTCGCCCTCGATCATCCAGGTAATGCGCAGCGGGAGGTCGGGATTCCGTTCGAGCACGCGGGAAAGTGCGGTTAGCTGAACGGCGATGGGGCCTTTGTTATCGGCGGCACCGCGGCCATAAATGCGGTCACCGCGCACCTCGGTCTCGAAGGGCGGCGTGGTCCACAGATTGAAAGGGTCGGCGGGCTGGACGTCGTAGTGGCCATATACGAGGATGTGCGGCCAGTCGTCATGATCGGCACCGCGCTCGGCAAGGATTATCGGGTGCAGCGGCGTATCAACCGTTTCCACGGTAAAGCCCAGCGCTTCCAGCTTGGCGGCAACGCTCTCGCGGGCACCTTTCATGCCCTCGGCGTATTGCGGATCGGTGGATACGCTGGGGTGGCTGACGAATTCGGAAATTAATTGAAGCGGGTCAAAGGCCATGGCGGCAGTATGTACAGAGTGGTCGTGGTTTGAAAACTATGAATCTTGCGAAATGTCATTTAGCGATCGGGAGTAGCGCTTGTAAATGCTCCAGCCGAGTCCACCGACGAAATAGCCGACTGCCGCATAGAGGATCCAGTCGGCCTGAGTATATACGATCAAGGCGGAGCTGGTGGTCGCGCCCAGGAAAAATGATATTGATAAGACCAACGGGATGGCGATTTTCCAGTTTTCGATATCATGGCCTCTCAGCTTCATGCCCAGGTGGATACCGAGGTCGGTGAATAGCCCGGTGAGGTGGGTGGTCCTCAAGACGACGCCACGATAGCGGCTGGCGAGTGCGTTTTGCGTTCCGCAGGCGAAGCTGCCCAGGGCGATCGCCACGATGGCGTGTTTCGCATAAAGGATGTGGGCGACGAAAAGCAGCACGCCCAGGCTAGTCAAAATCCGCCCATAAGGCATGTGGATCTCCAGTGTCGGATGATGGATGAGGTAGCCGGAACTCATGGCTCCCAGAATAAACCCGAGTGTGGCGATTAGCACCATCCACAGGTCGTTCATCGTGTCTTGCTGCAGGATGAAGATGCCCGATGCGATGCGTGAGATGTCTCCGGTCAGGTGACTTACGGAAGTGCCGTTGTAAATCAGGAAACCGGTGTTCAGAAAAGATGCGGCAAAGGCGAGTGCGCAACCCCCGACAATAACCTGACGATGTGATAGCTGATGCATCTTTGACACCGAAGCGGAATCTGCGCCAAAGAGAAGCGCAAAAGCATGGAGCGCCTTACTGTCCCGTTGCCTTGTAATACAGAGGCAGGACTTCGGGCATCATCTTTTCGATAGCTTTGATGCGGGTGCTTTCGCCGGGGTGAGTGGAGAGAAACTCCGGGGGGCGCTCGCCGCCTTGGGCAGCCATTTTTTGCCAGAAGGGGACGGCGCGGCGCGGGTCATAACCGGCGCTGGAAGAGTAAATTAAGCCAATGTGGTCTGCTTCGGATTCCATGGTGCGGCTGTAGGGCAGGATGAAGCCATACGTCGAGCCCGCGCCATAGCTGGCCATGACGACCTGACTCAAATCGCGGTCCACGCCGCCTATGCCGAGGCCAATCGAGAGCGCGGTGCCGGCCATTTGGTTGGCCATTTGGTGGGAGACTTTTTCCTGGCCGTGGTCGGCGGAGACGTGGGCAATTTCGTGGCCCATGACGACGGCCATGTCGTCATCACTGTCGAAAAGCGGGAAAATGCCGGTGTAGAAGCCGACCTTGCCACCGGGCATGGCGAAGGCGTTGACTTGATCGCTCTCGAAGAGCACGAACTCCCACTGGTCGGAGGGGAGCAGGTCTGCGCCGTTGGCCCGCGCGGAGTCGACGATCTTTTTGCCGACGCGCTGGAGCTGGGCGTTCATCTGAGGGTCGTTGGAGATCGGCATTTCAGACTTCATCTGCTCGAACTGCTGGACGGCCATGCTGGACACCTCGGTATCGCCGACGAGGCTTAGCTGGCTGCGGCCGGTTTCGTCCACGGTTTGGCAACCGGTCAGGAATGCGGCTACGGCTAGTATCAATGAAAGTAGGGAGAGTCGCGAATTGAGCAGATTCATCATGCTCCCAAAATAACGGAAGAAATGGTATTCCGTCAATCGGCGGTCTTAAAAAATACGCTGTCTCGGCGATTCGTTAAAAAGCAAAGAGGGGGCACCCTGGACCCCCTCTTTGTGCGGATGCTATTCTATCTCGTAATCAAGGAACGTTGAGAACAGATGGTTGGATCATGACAAAAGGGTTGGCGAGCCGCTGCATCGGTCGGCGGTAGCTGAGCGCGATTACACCGCGAGGCGGATTTTTTGGTTGAGCGCGCTGGCGATAAACGGGGACTCCAGGAAGTCGTCAACATGTTGGCTGATCTTGGCGGCGCTGGCGGAGCCGGCGTAGGCGACGATGCGCACCTCGATGCCGGCGTCGAACAGCAGTTGGCGCATATTTTGGCATTCGTTGGCGGGAATCGATGAGTTGACCAGCATGATGTCGACACGTTGTTCGGCGGCGATTTCCAGCGCTTCCTGGCAGTCCGCGGCGGCGACTTCGTCGTAGCCCATGAATGACAGTAGATTTTGTAGTGTTCGGCGGGAGGCTTTGTCTGGTTCGATGACGAGTATCTTTTGCATGACCCCCGCATCATACCACGGCCAATATTAATAAAGGATGAATGCGCGCTTAATTTCTCTGATGAAAGGCAGATTCTTTCCCGGCTTGGCATGCCGCTTTGGAACACTCAGGATATAACGCACGTCCATCACTCAAACTCATCTGTTTATCATGATTGCTTACCAGGATTTTGTGCCGGAGAAAATCGCGTCCGGCGGCTTCTTCAAAATGGCCAGCTATGAATCGCTCGATGAATGCCTGCGCCAGGCGAATCGCTGGATCGCGGCCAATGGCATCGAAGTCGTTAACGTTGAAACGGTCGTGCTGCCCAATATATATGCCCCGGGCGAGGAAGGCTCCAGTGACGTGGAGTTGCGCACATCGGGCGATATGTTTTCGAGTTGGTATCAATTCATCCGCGTCTGGCATGTCGACAAGGCCAGCTCACCGCCACCGCTGGGTCGCGCTTAGTGCTGCTTACTCGTGGTTAAAGGGCGCTCAGCTGAGCGCCTTCTTCCACTTGGCCAGCTGCTTTTTGACCTGCTTGGGGCCGGGCATGCCGGTTTTTTCGCGTTTGCGCAGGGCGGCAGGGACGTCGAAAACCTCGACCCAGTCGGCTTCAAATTTATCACTGACGCCTTGCACATCCTCCAGGGAAAGTTCGTTCAGTGGGCAGTCGTTTTTCTCGGCCAGTCCGACGAGGGCTCCGATCACGTGGTGCGCGTCGCGGAAGGCCACACCGCGCACGACGAGGTAGTCCACAAGATCGGTGGCGAGCAGGGCCGGATCGCTGACTGCGGCAGCGCACTTTTTCTCGTTGAAGGTGGCACCGTCGAAGGACCCTGCGAGCACGTCGAGGCAGATCAGCGTCTGGTCATAGGCGTCAAAGACCGGCGGCTTGTCTTCCTGTAAGTCGCGGTTGTAGGTGAGCGGCAGCCCCTTGGTCATCGCCATGAGCGCGGTCACGTGGCCTTGCAGGCGCGCGGCTTTTCCCCGAAGTAGCTCGAAGCTGTCGGGGTTTTTCTTTTGCGGCATCAGGGAGGAGCCGGTGGTAAAGCTGTCCGGCAGCTTGATGAAGCCGAACTCCGCGCTGTTCCACAAGATCATGTCTTCGGCGACGCGGGACCAGTGGACCCCGCACAGGGCGCAGGCGCTGGCGAATTCGATGAACAAATCGCGGTCGGCGACGGCGTCCATGCTATTGGGCGTGACGCGGGGCTTGCCCTTGTTATCGACGAAGCCCAGCTCAGTCGCGGTGAACTCACGGTCGACGGGCAGGGTGGTGCCGGCAATGGCACCGCTGCCGAGCGGGCACCAGTTGGCGCGGTCGGCGATGTCGGCAAAGCGCGCACGGTCGCGGCCAAACATCTCGATGTAGGCCAGCAAATGGTGCGCAACGGAGACGGGCTGTGCGCGCTGCAGGTGCGTGTAGCCGGGGATATAAATTTGCTGCGCGGATTCGGCGAGCTGGAGCAGGGCACTCATCGCGCGGCCAAGCGCGGCGTCGATCTCGGCGCAGGCGTGCTTGAAGAACAGCCGCATGTCGGTGGCTACCTGGTCATTACGCGAGCGGGCGGTGTGGAGCTTGGCGGCGGCGGGCACGCGCTGGGTCAGCGCCTGCTCGATGTTCATGTGGACGTCTTCGCTGGCGATGTCCCAGGTGAAGTTGCCGGCCTCGATGTCCTTCAGCACGGCGTCGAGCCCTTTCTGGATTTCGCGGCATTCCTTCTTGGTGAGGATGCCGACGTGGGCGAGCATGGCGGCGTGCGCCTTACTGCCCTGGACGTCAAAGGGTGCCAGGCGCGCGTCGAAGGACACGCTTTCGCTGAAGCGTTGCATGAGCTCGGCAGGTCCGCTGGAGAAGCGTCCGCCCCAGGTGGCTTGTTTTCCGGATTTCGCCATGGGTCTAGAAATTTTCAAAGGTCGGTTAACGATTGTCGGTGGTCAATGAGAGGGGGTGTTGCCGGGTTTTCCGAGTTAAATCGGTACTCGAATTGAAAATTGAAATTTGCCCGCTGACAATTGAGAATACGGCTTATGATTTTTTATAAACACGTGCGCGCCCTGATGACGGTGCTGGCAATGTCTGCCCTGAGCAGTGCCTTGGCTGACAACAGCATGGGCAGCTACCTGTTCTCGATCAGTAAGGAGGGCTATGCCACGAGCTACCTGTTTGGCACGATCCACCTGCCGGACAAACGAGTCACAGAGCTGCCCAAGAACGTGATCGATACTTATCGCAAGGTGGACGCCGTTTATACGGAAATCCCCATGGAGGCCGAGGAGATGCTTGGTGCCGCGCAGTCCATGATGTTGCCCAACGGCAACACGTTGAAGGATGTTTTGCCGCCTGAAACCCTGGCCGGCTTTGAGCGCGAGCTAAAGGCAATCAACCCGCAGTTTACCGCAGAGCCGTTTATGGCCCTGAAGATTTGGGCTGCGGCGTCCACGCTAATGATGCTGGAAACTCAGTTGAAGAATCCCGGCGTCAACGCCATGGACATGGCCCTCTATATGGGTGCGAAAAAGGGTGGCAAGCGCGTTGGCGGCATCGAATCCGCTGCGGAGCAGATGGCGCTCTTTGACGCCTTTTCTGATGAGGAGCAAATCGCGCTGATGGACTCCATGCTCGACTATATGCAGGAAATGCGCGAGCAGGGCGAGGGCTACACCGACGAGATGATCGACGCCTATCTCTCCGGCGACCTCAAGAAATTGGAGGAGATGATGGCTTCCTACGAAATGGAGGATGAGGCGCTACAGGCAAAGTTTGAGAAGCTCTTCATCGAGGATCGCAATGTGTTGATGGCCGTGCGGATCGAGCGAATCATGGCGCAAAACCTGGACCAGTCGGAGTTTTTCGCCGTCGGCGCTGCGCACCTCTATGGCCCCGGTGGCGTTCCCGCGCTGCTGCGCGACGCCGGTTTCGACATCCAGCGGGTGAAGTAATTTACCCTTCACTTTCGGCACCCAACTTGCGAATATTCTCCGCTAAATGTCATTCTGCATGCTAACTGCGCGGTCCCGCGCCCAAACCTTTTTGTGCTGCTTCCGCCCATCTCTGGGCTGATGCAATGCCAAGGGGAACGTTTGCTACTATGAAAATTCTGGTGGTTGGAGCCGGCGAGGTCGGTCGCTTTCTTTGCGAAAGGCTGAGTCAGGTCGGGCACGACGTAACCGTGATCGAAAGTGATCCGACGATTGCGCAGGAGGTGGATGAATCCTTGGACGTGCGGGTGGTCGAAGACCATGGCGCGTCGGCGGAGGTGCTAAAAAAATGTGGCGCGGGCGAATGCCATTTCTTTTTGGCCATGACGAGCGATGACCGCACGAACCTGATTGCCTGTTCGCTGGCCAAGGCGCTTGGTGCGAAGACGACCATTGCCCGCATTCACGACCAGACCTACAGCGATAATTCGATCGTCAATTACCAGATCCACTTCGGTATCGACTTTCTGCTCAACCCCGAGGCCCTGTCTGCGGTGGAGCTGGCGAAGTCGATACGCAACCCAAGCCGCGTCGCAGTGGAAAACTTTGCCCGTGGCGAGATTGAGGTGCAGCAGTTGCGCATTAGCCCGAAGTCCAAGCTCAATGGCAAGGCGCTGAAGGATGTTCGCCTGCCGGCCGGAGTCCGCATTGGCCTGATTCAGGACGGCGATAGCTCCGAGGTGCCGACTGCCGAGAGCACCCTGCAAATGGGGCAATGCGTAACCCTGGTCGGCCCGCCCGAGCAGCTGGGCCAAACCAAAGACCTGCTTTCGCCGGAGAAGAAAATCGACCTCTTGCGCATCGTGCTTTTTGGCGGCTCGGAAACGGCAATTGCGTTGATCCGGCTGCTGAAGAATCCGCGTTTTAAGATCCGCCTGATCGAGCAGGATGTGAAGTTGTGCCAGAAGCTCGCCGAGCGTTTTCCACATGTGACGGTGATCCACGGCACGGCGACTTCGTTGCGCCTGATGGAAGAAGAGCAGGTCGGCGCGGCGGATTACTTTGTGGCCTGCACCAAAGACGACGAGGATAACATCATGACGTGTCTGCAGGCGCGGCAACTCGGTGCCAGCCACGTGCAGTTGGTCATCAACAAGCCGGACTACGAGGACATCCTCGATCAACTGCGCCAGACGCTGGGTGTCGAGCTGGCGGTGGCCCCGCGCCAGGCGACGGTGGCCGAGATCATGCGCTACATTTCCACGGAGCCGTTTACCGAGCTGGCCAGTCTGCCCGAAGGCCCGGCCAAGATTTTGGAGATTCGCGTATCTCCGGAGAGTCCGGTGATTAACAAGGCGATCCGCGAAATCTCCTTCCCCAAGGGCGCGGTGATCGTGGTGCTGTTGCACAAATTTCAGGCCAAGGTGCCGGGCGCGGATGATAAGCTGTTGTCCGGTGACCGAGTCGTGGTGGTCGTTCGCGAAGATCGCGAAAGAGAACTTCTTAAGCTGCTGACGTGAACTATCCGATCATTGCCAAGCTGCTAAGCGTCATCATGTCCACGATTGCGCTGGCCTTTCTCGCGAGCTATGTTGTGGGTGAGGTTTTCTATGGCGAGCTGGACGATTTGGCGCGCGAAGAGTGGCTGATCAGCATTGCGATAGCATCGACGCTGGCTCTCGTGCTGGCATTTTTGGGCCGCAATGCGACTACGAAAATGTTTCGCAAGGAGGCTCTGGCTACGATCGGCCTGGGTTGGATATTAGCCAGTATCGTCGGCGCTATTCCCTACTATTTAATCCTTCCAGACACGAGCTTTGCCGATGGCGTTTTTGAGTCGGCATCTGGCTTAACGACAACTGGAGCCAGCGTATTCGGCGACTTGGATGTGTTCCCACGGGGGCTGCTATTCTGGCGTTGCCTGAGCCAATGGATCGGTGGTTTGGGCGTCGTCGTGTTCTTCGTGGCAATCCTCTCCTTTCTTGGCGCTGGCGCGAAAATTTTGTATTCCAATGAATCCAGCGGTGCCTCGACGGACATCGAATCCGGGCGCATCCAGCAGGGCGTGTTGCAGATCCTCTATCTTTATCTGTCGCTTTCTGTCGCTTGCGCGTTGATCCTCAAGGCGCTGGGAATGACTTGGTATGACTCGGTCTGCCACATGTTCACCACGTTGTCGACAGGTGGGTTTGGCGTCTATAACTCCAGCGTTGGTGCCTTTCCGAGTCCGGCGATTCAGTGGACCATCATCATCTTCATGGCATTGGGTGGCACCAGCTTTTTTGTGCTACTGCGCGTAATGCAGGGGCGTCTTCGCGCACTTACGACCAATACCGAAGTGATCGCCTACTATGCGATCATCCTGATTGTTACTTCCCTGCTCACGATGATGCTGATCACCGAGTTGGGGCAAACGGATAACTGGGAAGCCTCGCTGCGTGCGGCGGCGTTTCAGACAGTATCGATCATCACGACGACTGGCTTTTCCACGGTTGACTTTCAACAGTGGTTGCCGGTCGGGCACATGCTTTTGCTTTGCCTGATGGTCTTTGGTGGATGCTCGGGCTCCACTGCTGGCGGTGCCAAGGTGGTGCGCATTGTGGTGGCGTTCAAGGTTTGCCGACTCCAAATCGAAAAAGCCTACCGGACGCGTGTCGTCCGTCCGCTACACATCAACGGTAAGGTGCTCGATAAAGAGGACCAAGACAATATCGTTACTTGGCTGCTCATGCTTTTCCTGGTGCTGGCAGCGGGCATCATGATCGTCGCGATGCTGGAGCACACCTTGGGTTTTACGGCTCAGGTTACATCGGTCTTCGCGTGCCTCTTTAACATTGGTCCCGGTTTGGCGGAAGTCGGTCCCACTCAAAATTACGGCTTCCTGCGTGAGCCAACGAAGCTCGTGCTCAGCCTGCTCATGATCATGGGCCGCCTGGAGTTGTATGCCGTGCTCGTGCTTTTCTCACCCGCGCTCTGGCGCCGCTTCTCCTAAACTTTTAACAACCACGCTCATTTACCACACCACCGACAGATACGGCCTGACCGAGCTAAACCCCACGCCTGCGCGCTTGCGGGAGATCTTACGCTCGCTCAAAGACGACGAGGCCGATGCCGCTGCGCCGGAAGTCTGGCTCACGCATTTGGAGACCGGTTGGACGCTGTCGGTGTTTCCCAATGGCATGCTGCAACTCGAAGCGGATGACAAGAAGCAGCCACTGCGCGAAATGAGAAACGTGGACTTCGAGCACATTTTGGAGCTATGGGGAATCCTGGCCGAAGGTGATGCCAAGCGACTGCTTCGGGCCAATTGGCAGGAGCGCTGAAAGCTGGACAATGAACTTGCCGAAACAGCCATTGCTCGTGATCGACGCCGCATCGCCCCAGTGCTTTGTAGGCTTGTGGCGTGATAGCGAATGGTTGGCAACCGCGACGCCCGAGAGCCCGGCGCTGGAAGGTATCTTTGCTGGTATTGATAAGATACTTTGCGATGCAAAGCTTTCGTTGGCGGACCTAGGCGGCTTTGTTCACAACGAAGGTCCGGGCTCAATTCTGGGTATCCGTCTGTCCGCCATGGCGATTCGCACCTGGAAGTCGCTGCCTGTATGGCGGGATATGCCGGTGTGGTCGTTCGGGAGCTTGCACTGGGTTGCCGCGGCTTATCAGGCCGAGCATGGTGCGGCGGCAAATGTCATTTCAGAATTCCGACACGGGCGCTGGAACCTGCTCACGGCGGGTGCCAGGGAAGTCGTAGCCGTCGAAGATGAGGTGTTGGCGTCGGTGCCCGAGCCGCTGCTTTACTATCGTCAGCGTAAAACCTGGAAGCCAGCGCCGACGCACGCGATTGAGTATCGCCCAAGTCTGATGGAACATCCGGAGCTACTGGAGGCACCAGGACTGCTGCGACCGGTGGCTGCGCCGGATGTGTTTGTTGCGGAAGAAGCAGTCTTTCAAAAGTGGACGGCGGAACGCCATCGCAGCTAGGTAAATTTTGATATTTTTGCGAGCGATGGGCTTGCCGATTGCCGCTCGGACGCCATGCTTTTTCGGCATGAGCAACCCATCTGCCCAGACCCACATTGAAGAACTCCGCGAGATCATCCGCCGCCACGATGAGCTATATTACCGCGAGGGTGCTTCCGAAATCTCCGACCGCGAATATGATGCGCTCAAGGAAGAGCTGGCGCAAATGGAGAGCGAAGCGGGGCTGGACGCGGAGGACTCGCCGACCAAGACCGTTGGCGACGATCGCACGGAGGGCTTTCGCAAGGTGAAGCATCGCCGGCCGATGCTCTCGCTCGATAACACCTATAACGAAGAGGAGCTCCGCGCGTTTCATGTGCGCCTCGCTAAAATGTTCGACGAAGGTGCCGAGCTGGAGTTTGTCGTGGAGCCCAAGATCGATGGTGTCGCCGTGAGTTTGACTTACGAGAAGGGTCAGCTTGTGCAGGCCGTGACTCGTGGTAACGGCGCCGAGGGCGACGACATCACGCGGAACCTGCTGGAGGCGGTCCCCGATTTGCCGCGCGAGTTAAAAGACGCCCCGGAGCTGATCGAGATTCGCGGCGAAATTTATATGATGGCCGAGGAGTTCCTGCGCATCAACCAGGAGCGCGAGGAAAGCGGACTCCCCATGTTTGCGAATCCGCGCAACTTGACCGCAGGCACGATTAAGCAACTGGGCGGCGTCAGTGGACGTCGTTTGTCCATCGTGCTATACGGTGTTGGCTACTGTGAGCCCAACCACTTTGCCATGCAAAGCGATTTGCATGAGGCGATCCGTGGCTGGCGTTTGCCCACGGTTGAAAAGTATTGGCGGGTGAACCGAATCGACGATGTCTGGGCAGCAGTTGAAGAACTCGATAAATTGCGCCACGAGTTTGCTTATGCAACTGACGGTGCCGTGGTGAAGCTCAATAGCTTTGCGATGCAAAGTGAAGCGGGTATGACCAGTAAGGCTCCGCGTTGGGCGATTGCCTATAAGTTCGAAGCCGAGCAGGCGGAGACATTGCTGGAAAAGATCGATGTGCAGATCGGCCGGACCGGCGCGGTTACCCCGGTCGCGCACTTGGCACCCGTTCAACTGGCGGGCACGACCGTCTCCCGCGCGACGCTCCACAATGAGGATGAAATTAAGCGGAAGGACATCCGCCCGGGTGATACCGTGGTCGTTCAAAAGGCCGGGGAGATTATTCCGCAGGTGCTGAGCGTGGTCATGGACAAACGCCCGGCGGACAGTATGCCCTTCGAGTTCGCGCGCTTCCTGGAAGAGCGTGGTATCAAGGCGGAGCGCGTGCCCGGGCAGGCTGCCTGGCGCTTGACTGGACAGGATGACCCGATCCAGCAGCGCCGCCGGTTGACGCACTATGCGTCGAAGCAGTGCCTGGATATTGAAAATCTCGGCGAGGCCGTGGTGGACCAATTGGTCACGGCGGAATTAGTCGCGGACCCCGCCGACTTATACGCGCTGCGTAAAGACCAACTGCTGGAGCTGGAGCGCTTTGGTGAGAAGTCGGCGGAGAATTTAATTAACGCCATTGAGCAAAGCAAGCAGGCCGAGCTTTGGCGCTTATTGCACGCGCTCGGTATTTCGCATGTGGGCAAGCAGAGCGCGAAGGATATCACCCAACATTTTGGAACGCTAGACGCCATCATGGAAGCCGATCCGGAAACGCTGGAGGCGGTCGACGGCGTGGGCGGGATCATGGCAAAGGCCATTGTGGACTTCTTTGCCGATGAGAAAAACCGTGCGTTGATTTTGCGTTTGCGCGAGGCCGGTTTGAACTTCGCCCTGGCAGACTCCGAGAAGCCCGCCGAGGCTGTGGAAGGTGGTGTGCTCAATGGCAAGACGGTGGTGCTCACTGGGACGCTCCCTACGCTGACGCGAGATCAGGCAACCGCGCTCATCGAGAAAGCCGGCGGTAAGACCAGCAGCTCGGTCAGCAAGAAAACAGACTACGTGCTCGCGGGTGACGCCGCCGGGAGTAAGCTGGCCAAGGCGGAAAAGCTTGGCGTGGCGGTGCTCGATGAAGCCGCGTTCCGCGAGCTCGTTGGCGAGTAGCTTACTTGTCGTCCACGGTTACCTTGAACTCGGCGCTGTTGCCTTTGATCTCCGGCACATACATTGCCTCGGCGATCACGGGCAGGGCGCTGAATTTCCCCGGCGTTTCGGCGCGGAGCTCGTAGCGGATTTCCCATAAGCCTTGCGGTAAGCTGCTGACGAAGCTGGCGATTTGGCGATCGCGCAGCTCTTGGTAAACCCATTGTTGGCGGCCGGTGTAGCGGTCGGCTTGGTCGAGTTTGCCGGGGCGGAGTTCCTTGGCGTAGAGCGCGGCGCCGCTTTGCAGGGCAACTGCTTCGAAGCCGGCAGGCTTGAGGTCTTCGATCAGGATATACTCCAGGTTGTTCTTCGCCTCGATGGTAATGATGGCTTCGATGCGGTCGCCCGTAGTTGCAGCCTCGCCGCTCGCAAGCAAACTGCTGTTGGTTGCGTAGCCATCGAGGAGTGTTTTTACCGGATAGGTGCGCTTGTATTCGCGGCGAACAAAGATTTCGCTGCCTGCGGCTTTGATCGGATCTTCCAGCGTAAAGAAGTTGAAGCGCGTGGCGAAATACAAAGGTGAGTCACCAGCTTTGCGTTGCAAAGTAAGCTTGTTGGCCTCACCGGCCTTTAGCTTTTCAACCGGCACTTCGATACTCCGTGGTGCAGTGAGCACATTGTCGGGGCTTACGTTGATTTCGCCAATGGCTTCGCCGTTGAGCATTGCGGTGTATTGGCCGGTAGCGTTGAGTTCGCCGCTCGTATTTAGCCATTGGTTGAGCGCGAGCACAACGATGGCGGTGTCCCGAGTGTTGCTCCACTGAGCGCCGCGACGGTTCTTAACGAGCCAGTTCATAGTTGGTTCGATCAATTCGCTGTCGGGTTTTATTTCCGTGAGTGCGGCGAGGACAAAGGCGGTCGACTCCACACCGCCGCGCGACCAGCGATAGTAAACGCCATCTTCGCCCCAGTGCGCCGTGGGCAATGCGGTTGGGTCGCTCTGCGGTGCATTGCCGCCCAGCAGGACTGAGCCTTGCGGGTCGTTGTCGAGCTTCACGCCGTTGGCCAGATTATCGGCGAGGATGTCGGCCTCGTCATTGAAGCCGAGGTGCTTGGCGGAGATCGCGGTGAGCGCGCGGGTGAAGGAAACCATCTGATCACGGTTCTTCCACAAGTTGGCAAAAGCCCTGGCTTCGTTGCGCGCGGGTTTGGCGTCGCTGATGCCTCGGTTGGCGCTGGCCAGTGCGTGGAGCAGCCAGGCCTGCATATCGTATTGATTCTCGAAATCGACCAAACGAAGGTTCAGGTAATCGCGGCCACGCTTGAGCATTTCCGCATCGATTTCACGACCGGCTTGCTGGGCCAGTGTTAGGCCCCAGACGACGTAGGCGGACATGTAGGCGTCGCTGTCGCCACCCTTCCACCAGCCCCAGCCGCCGTCGGTATTCTGGAAATCCGTGAGCCGGGTTAGCCCTGCGGCCACCATCTTATCCAAGTCCACAAGGTTGCCGTCTTGCTTGGGCTTGCTCTGTTGGACGATTTTATCAGGTGTGTCGGTTTCAATGCCGCCAAAGTTTTGCTGCATGACATCGCTGGCGGACAGGCCCAGGTCGTTCAATGTTTTAGCAACGATTACCGCCGGGAGGAACCGGCTCATCGTTTGCTCCGTGCAACCGTAGGGATACTGCGCGAGGTAGGGCAGGGCATCGAGCATTGTGGTGGCGATGCTGGGCGTGAGGTGCAGGGTAAAGCTCGCGCCTTCGGCTTTGAACTCCGGAATGTCGAGGGTGAGCTCGAGGTTGTCCGTGGTCATCTTTCCACTTTGGGCGAGGAACTTATTAATGCCGTGCTCATAGATGGGGACGGTTAGTTCCATGGCGTCGCCGTGGCTCGTAGATTTCGCGGTGAGCGTGAACTTGGTGTTGCCCGGCGATGCGACGTCGACGACCCAGTTTACTTGCGCCGAGCCGTTGGCGGGTGCCTCGATACTTTGCGTTGCAGAGTTGACCAGTGTCGCGCCTCCTTCGATCGCAAGCTCGGCCTGAACGCTCATGGCGTCGCTCGTGTTGTTATTGATGACGCCCGTGATTGTTACCTGGTCGCCAGTTACGAGGAAGCGAGGCGTTTGCAAACGGGCAATCAGCGGCAGGCGTGTTTTGGCTGAAGTGTCGCCCTCGCCAAAGCTGGCCGGGAGCCCGGTCGCGCGGGCTTCGATATTCCAACTGGTCAGGTTGTCTGGCCAGGTGAAGTCCACCGTGGCCTGGCCGCTTGCGTCGGTTTGAATGGCAGGCTTCCAGAAGACGGTGGAGCGGAAATCTGTGCGAACCACCACTTGAGGCTCGTCTGCCGCCGCGCCACCAGCCGCACCACTCATCATGGGCGCAGATTTGGCGACGAGGTTTGATTCGCGCATGGCAAGGTCACTCTCCATAGCCGCTGGAGCGGCAAACGCACCCATTGCGGCACCCGGTGTCTGAATCTCATCGAAGGCGGAATCTTTATACTCCGCAACGTCCTCAGGCTTCTTGATGTCAGCCAAGCCCCGCTGCCAGAATGAACTGGTAGTGTTAACGAGGATGGGGCGTTCCTGGCCGTAAAAGAATTCCCGTGGGTCGGGTGCCAGAGTCGGCTGGATCGCTAGCACGGCTTCATCAAACACGGACAGCGCGACCTCTGCTTGAACGGGGCGTCCGTCGGCGTTGCGCGTGGTGATGATGGTGGTAGCCTTTTCGCCAGGGCGGTAGGTCTCCGCATTGGTTACGACCGAGACATCGAGGAAGTGTTTGCTGGGCGGAATGGAAATTGGCTGGCTGTCTTCGTGGAAGCGCAGGTTGCTAATTTGGTTTGCCTGAAGTTTTACGTTGGGAATCCAGGCTTCGCTGACATCGAGTTCCAGCAGCTTCACGTTGCCCTCCAAATAGATGACGCGCGCGTCCATCAGCTCCATGCCCTGGACGCTAAACAGCACCCAGCGGCCAGTGTCTTGCGTGGAGATCATCACCGGCGCGCGCTTGCCTTCGCGGAATGCAGCTTCGTCGGTGACGATGTTTAGCTGGCCATGATAGCCGATACTTTGCGATGCAGAGTCCGCGGCCCAGATGGCGGCATCGGCCTTGATCGGTGCACTGCGCTCGGGTTTGCTGACCCAATACACGCGGTAGTAGCCGGTCTTCTCCACGGGGAAGGTGAAAGTGGCTTCGCCCTCGCGGTTGGTGGTTAACGTAGTCACCTTCAGCTCTTCGATGTCGTAGCCTTCGCGGATCATGGTCCACTCGCTGGGATCGAGGGCGGAGGAGAACAGGCCAGGGCCTTTTTCGAGTCGGCGGCGGTATTCCTCGCCAGAGATTTCTTCGCCATCCGGACCACGCCAAACTTGCATCCACTCTTCACGGGTTAGGCGGACGCGCCCCTCGACTTCGACCGGATCGTCGTTGGCGTTGAGCGCTTTAATGGTCACTGTGGCTTTTTCGCCGGGTTGGTAGAGCATGCGCTCGGGCTGGACGTAAATGAAATACGGGGCGCGGGTGGCGCGGATCTCGGCGGAGCCGGAGACTTCGCGGCGTGATTCGTCGACCACGTGCGCGGTGATCTTGTAAACCAGATCGTTGGACGAATTAGCCTTGGTGGGTAAATTAAGCACCGCGCGGCCTTCGGCGTCGGTCTTGAGCCTCTCGTTGATGACGGTTTTGCCCGAGTGGTATCGTTGAGGCATGGTGCGCAGCCAAGGATAGGGCGTCGGCGGAAGCCAATAGTGGTAATACGGGCTCTCCTCGACGACTACGCGGACCTCTGCATTGGCCACGGCACCACCGAAATAATAATCGGCCTTGATTTCAACCTTCACCTCGTCGCCGAGGCGATAGGCGGTGTTGGCCTGGCCATCTTCGCTGGCGGTGCTGACGGATACCTTGAACTCCGGCAGCTTGTATTCCTCCAAGCGGAAAAAGGCGTCACCGCCGATGTAGCCATTCTCTTCGTCGGGGAGACTGAAGACGACGTGATACATGCCGAGCTTCCAGTCTGCCTGGGCGGTAAACTCACCCCAGATGCTGCCGTAATCATTCGGGTTCATGGTGCCTTCGGCGACTGTCTCGCCCTGTGGTCCAGTAACTTTGTATTGCAAAGCTTGGCCGGTCGGCGGTGTGCGCCAATTGCTCTGGGTTGAGCGGACGCGGGCAGTGGCTTTCCAGTTAATCGTGTCTCCCGGGCGATACGCGGGGCGGTCGGTGAAGGCATAAACTTTCCAAAGGTTGGCATTGGTGGGGCCGCCCATGATGCCGTAGTGGCTCACGTCGTTATTGCTGGTGGCGATGCTGATTTGGTCTTTGGACTCGGTGATGACGATGGCCGACTCGTAGTCAGCAAAGTCCTTACCCAAGTTTTGAAACGACTCCTGATTGAAGCGCGCAATGCCGTCATCGTCAGTGGTTGCGGTAGTACTGACCCAGCCCATGTTCGTGGTGTGGTTTTGCCACTGGTAGTCGCCAAGCCAAAGCTTGACGGAGGCATCGGCAATGGGCTTGCCGCTCTGGGCATCGGTGACCCACGCCAGTACGCTGTTGCCATCGCGCAAAACGGTGACGACTTGATTGCTCACCAAGAGGAGAGCCTGGCTGGTCAGGCCGTCGCCCTGGGCCTGGATCACATAAGCACCGGCTGGCAGGCTTTTGTCCAACTTGATCGAATCGGATTGGCGCGCGTAGGGTTTGCCCTCCGTTTGGCGCGTCAGCCGCAGGGTGGGGGTCAGCCCGGAGACGTCGTATTCATCGAAGGCGTAGGGGCTGGCGTTGCTGTTGTCCTCTTTGGGTTGATAAGTCTCCGGCAGATCAACGGCGTAGATGTGAATTTCTACTTGGTCAATGTTGCGCCAGTTGATGAAGAATTCATTCGCCGAACCGGGCAGGAAATTGGTGTGCACAAAGACGTTTAAATCCTTGTTGGTAATGTTTTCGATCTGGTTTTGAGCGGCGTCCCAGTTCGGGGCTTCACCCTTGCGGTAACGATTCACGTATTCGCGATAAAGTTTCAAGGCAAGGGCGTCATCCCCGGCGCGGCGAAAACGGCCATTTTCGTCCCAGTAACTGCCGCCAGAGCGTTGTGCCCATTGCGCGTAGTTGAAAAGCGCGTCATCGGCCCATTCGCTCTTGGGGTCGGTAATGGCGGCCTCGAAGGCGGGCTGCGCCTTGAGCGTATCGGCATTGTTCTGGCGCGCGTAGCTCGTGGCGAGCAGGTAATTGGCGTGTGATTTATCCGCCGGGCTTTGGGCGATGGAGGTCGCGTTTTGCAGCACATTGACGGGCATCCAGTTGCCATACTGATAGCCATAGCGCCACTGGTAGGGCTGCTGTGAGGGTGGCTTGGCTGCTTTGAACACAATGGCCAGATAGCGTTCGCGAGCGAGATCGATATCCGTGCTGGCGGCCCACCAACTGAGCGCCTGCTGGTAATGCTGCCAGGCCTGCGACCAGTTGCGCACTTGCTGGGGAAGCCAGTAAGAATCCCCGAGAGACTCCTGGACATCGGCCCAGAGCTGCGGTGCGCGCGCGCCTTTGGCGTCCTTCTGAAGCTTGGCGGCAAGTTCGGATAAGGCCTCGCGTGAGTCGTCGAAGACTTGGCGGTCGCTTTGATTCGTTGCTGCGAGGTTGCGCCACTGGCTGTCGGCGAGGCGGTAGGTTAGCTGGTCGCGGTCGATTCCGGCTGGCAGGGTTTCCTGCTGCGCCAGGCGTTCGTAGAGCTGCGCCGCCCGATGGTAGGAGTGGTCGGTGTAGGCTTGGTCCGCTTGCTGAAGTAGTGCTGAGGCGTCCTCAACCGTGTCGGCGGCGTGAAGCCAGTTGGCCATCAGCAGGAGGGCGGCGCAAAAAAGTCGGCAAAATGGTATTGGGGACATGGCGGGAAGCATATTGATTTTCTGAAACGCTTCGACATCTTTGTTCCTTCAAAGGTTTCTTTTTAATTTTCTTTATCACCTTTCATGCAAGCACCTCCCGAAGACCTGCAGCTCATTGGCGCGGAATTAGCCGTGCGCTGGGCCGATGGCCGCGAAGACTACTTCAGCGGCGAATATTTACGCGCCAACAGCCCGAGCGCCGAGAACGTCGGCGAGAAAGATATATTCGGCAATCAATATGGCGGCAATGGACCACGCGAATTTCCCGGCGTGAAAATCGAAGGCTGGGACTACCAAGGCAACTACGCCGTGCGCTTCGACTTCAGTGATGGTCATCGCACGGGTATCTTCTCGTGGGAATACCTGCGGAAGTTGGGGGACTTGCAGAGGAAAAAGGAAAAAGATTAAAGGAAAAAGTTGGGTGGCTGTAATCTTCTCACCAACATTTCGACGGTTGTGCCGTCCTAAAACTTTTTCCTTTTTCCCTTAATCTTTTTCCTCCCCTAATCCACATTCTGTGGCGTATTGACGAGGCCGAAGGCGATGGCTGAGCGGGTGAGGCCGGCGACGTCGTGCACGTCGAGCTTCTTCATCAAATTGGCGCGGTGGGTGTCTGCGGTCTTGACGGAGATGTCCAGCTTGGCCGCGATCTCTTTGCTCGTGCAGCTTTCGGCGATGAGCTGGAGGATCTGGCGCTCGCGCGGGGTGAGCTCGTCGAGCGAGTCGCTTTGATTCGGATTGACCATGATTTCGCGCATGATGTCCACAATGCGCAGGCCGAAATGTGTTTGCCCGGCGACGATTTTTTCCACTGCGACCTCAAGGTCGGACAGGTTGGCGTCTTTTTCGACAAAGCCATCGATGCCGGCTTCGAGCAGCTTTTTGACGGTGCTCTTGCTGGGGAAGGCGGAGAAGACGAGCACGCGGGGTTTGTGGTCGCCCTTGCGCACCTGGCGCAGGAGCTCAATGCCATTGAGGTTGGGCAGCATGATGTCGAGCACCATGATGTCGGGCATCGTTTTTGTGATTTCATCGACGGCTACTTGGCCGTCACCGGTGGAGCCGGCGACCTCGATGTCTGGATAAGATTCGAGTAAGCGGATGATTAAATCGCGCAGGATAGTTTGGTCCTCAACAACGTAGACTCGCTTCATGGCGATCATTAGAAAGTCACCTACTGGTATTTGCAAATGAAATTAGCACGGAATAGCCCTAGTTTTCTATCGTCGGCGCTGTAGGCGATTATGGGTGAACCACGCCAGGAACAGCATTAAGCCAATGAACAGCAAGGGCATCGCCATAAGCAGTTGAGCGAACACGGCATCACCAGCGCTTTCAGTTTTACCATCTGTTGATAGATCGCTGGCGGCGGTGGTCTCGTCGAAGCCGCTGGTCAGCGCGTAAAACGCCAGCCCGGCCAGCCCGTAGGCGATATTGTTGGCCAGGCTGCGAAAGCTCAGCACCGTCGCGCGCCGACGGCTATCGGTGACCGCTTCGTTGAGGTATTGGCTCAGGAAGAAGTTGAGCAAAAACATCGACACGCCAATGCCCATGGCCGGGATTACGCCCCAGTAGCGGATTAGCATCGCCTGGCCAATCATGCTCAGCAGGATGATCGCCGCCAACAGGCTAAAGTTGCGCAGCGCGCTTTGCTTTTCGACGAGCTTGCGGGCAAGGATCGGGATGAACAGTCCCATGAGCCCGCCGATCGCGCCCATGACGCCGAGCATGGCCTCGGGCAAGCCGATGAGGCGGTAGTATTCGCTGTTAATCGTCAGCCCGACGCGCACCAGGCTGTCAAAGCAGACGCTGGTCACGATCAGCACGAGAACGATGTTGGTCGTTAAAATCCATTTGCCGGTCTTGCCGACCAGCGAGAAGGCGGCGCGGGCGTTGGCGGGCGCTTCGTCTTCCTCGCTCTCGACAGGGGGCTCGGTCAAGCGCCACGCCGCGAGCAGCGCGATGAACGACGTGCCCAGCGTCAGATACAGCGGGAAGCGCAGCGTCGTTTCCTTGGTCAGCTCACCCGGGAGGCCGATCAATTGCAGCGCGCCGTTAAGGAATTCGTGGTCGTAAACCGCAGCCCCGAGCAGCATCGCGGCGAGGAAGCCCAGTGACTGCAGGCGCATCAGCAAATCGAGCACGTTGGGCCATTCCTTTTCGCGACCGAGTGCCTTAAGCGAATCATAGGCTAGCGCCTCGTCGGCCCCGCTGGCAAAGGCTTCCGCTGCGCCGCTGATCAGGCGGTTCAGCGCAAACGCACCCAGCAGCAGCCAGTGAATATCCATTGGCACGAAGGCGATAATGGCAAGCTCGACGACCATACACACGCCCGCCAGTCGCACGAGATTGCTGCGGCCAAAGGTGTCCGCGAACGCGCCCGAGGGTACTTCGAGCAACACGATTGATGCTGCCCACACGGCATTGAGCAAAAAGAAATCCTCTAGCGACAACCCGATATCCAAAAACAGTACCGTAAAAACCGGGTAGTAAAAGCGCGCATTAAAGAACACCCGGAACGCAATGAACCAGCGAATGTTGGAAATCTTGAGGACGCTTTCGGCGGGCATTTTGAGGATGGGTGAAGGCCGGTAGTTAGGTTGCAACAGTGGTAGCCGTAAATCGACTTCGTGCAAATGGCAAAGCGCATTGTTTCCGCGAGGCAACATGGCGGCTAAAGCCCGAACCCCACCTCAGTGAATGAGTGGGATGCTGAGGGGTTGGAGTTCCGCCTTCAGGCGGCCATGCCTGCGGGCGTATATCTCGCGTGGGGCCAACACGCATCGACCGAAGGGGCAACGCCCGGCTATCGTTTTGAAAAACAATACCCCAAGTGTCTGGCCAACATAACCGGATGTGTGCGATCCACACCTAGGGATGTGTTACCTCAACACATGTGGTTGTGTTGCTCCAACGTATGGGGATCTGTTGAGCCAACACATGGTAATGCTTTTCCCAAAACGATTAGTATGCTTTTTGCAAAACGATGGTAATGCTTTGGGGAAAACGATGGGTGTGCTTTGGGGAAAGGCATCGGCTAAAAGGGGTGGGAAAAGCCAAGCTTGGTGGAAAACCTCGCGTTTGCTTGCTGAAAGCCCGACCTCTTGAAGCCGTGCTTTCAGCACTCCAATAATGAGTGGATCATTAGCCCTTGTGTATTGTCAGCGAAGTTTTCGTCATAAATTGCTTGTACAATTTTTGTCCTTATTCATACTGGTTGAATGGG
>NZ_JAPWDU010000010.1 GCF_027257155.1 Cerasicoccus sp. TK19100 | reverse complement strand
CCAGCCCGGCTTCGGAAAATGACGCTTCCTGCGACGTGTTAGTTCTACCATTCTCGGAAGCATCATTTTCCTAAATAGTGTCAAAAAAGGAAAACACAAGGGCGGTGCTTCGTCACCGCCGCCGTATCCCAGGTTGCGTTGAGGCAAAGAACGGCAGTGACGAAGCACTGCCCTCCAGCGGATCACACGTATTGTCCGGCGAGCATTGCGGCCGTGCTTTCGTCGAGTTGCTCGCGGCGGCGGATTTCTTCGAAGCAGTCGAGTAGGTCTTCCACGCGCAGGCGTTTTTTCTCCGGGCCGGAGAAATCGTAGGCCACCTTACCACGGTTCATCATGATGATGCGGTCGCCGAGATTGACGGCTTGCTGCATTGAGTGGGTGACCATGAGCGTCGTCAGGTTGTCGCGCTTCACGACCTCGTCGGTTAGCGTGATGACCTGGTGCGCGCTTTTGGGATCGAGGGCGGCGGTGTGCTCGTCGAGCAGGAGCATTGACGGCTTGAGCCAGGTGGCCATGAGCAGGGTCAATGCCTGGCGTTGCCCGCCGGAGAGCGAGCCAATGGCGTTTTCAAGCCGGTTTTCAAGGCCCATGCGCAGGGTGATCACGCGCTCGCGGAGTGCGTCCATGAGGTCCGGAGATAAGGCCCAGCCTAGTCCGCGGTTCTTCCCTCGCATGGCGGCCATGGCGAAGTTTTCCGCGATGGACATATCCGGCGCCGTGCCGCTGAAGGGATTTTGAAACACGCGGCCAATTAGCTTCGCGCGGCGGTGCTCGGGCCACTTGGTGACGTTGTTCCCGTCGAGAGTGATCGAACCTTCATCCACGTAAAAGGAGCCAGCAATGGCGTTGAGCAGCGTCGACTTGCCCGAGCCATTCATGCCGAGCACGACGACGAACGAGCCTTCTTTGATGGTCAGGTCGACCCCCTGCAGCGCACGGACCTCGTTGACAGTGCCGGGGTTGAACGTCTTGCGGATGCTTTTTATTTCGAGCATAGCTTTGTATCGCAAAGTTTAAAAGGGTAGGGCGCAGTCTCCAGATAAACCGCCAGCGTCCCGCTGGACCGATAGATTTGCGCATTGCGCAAATGCCACTCCATCGTGGCGGCTTGTCTGGAGACTGCGCCCTACCTTTAGTGAAATTGAAGTTAACTCTGTCATGCAAAGTTTAATTGGATGGCGACGACTTACGCGGCTTTAGCTTTTTGATGAAGCCCGGCAACACGAGCGCGGCAAAGACGAAGACTGCCGTGATGAGCTTGAGGTCGTTTGGGTTCAGGCCCCAGCGCAGGGCAATCGCCACGAGCAGGCGGAAGAGCACGGAGCCCATCACTGCCCCGATGATCGTGAGGCCAAGGCTGCGTTGGCCGACCAGCGCTTCGCCAATGATCACGCTGGCCAGACCCCAGACGATCATGCCGATGCCCATCTGCGCGTCGGCAAAGCCCTGGTATTGCGCCAGGATCGCGCCTGCCAGCGCGACCAGGCCGTTGGAGACCGCAAGGCCAAAGACCATGTAGCGCTCCACGTTTGCACCAAGCGCGCGGATCATCTGCGGGTTATTACCCGTGGCGCGCATCGCGGTGCCGACGTTGGTGCGGAAAAACCAATACAACAGCAAGCCGACCAACGTCACGAAGGCCGCGGCGAGGATCATGACAAAGAAATCAGCGGTGTCGGTTTCCCAGCCAAAGAGGTCCATGCTCTCCTCGCCAACAATGGCGTGGCCCAGCGTTTCGCCGTAGTCGGTGACGTTCTTTGTTTGCAAAAGGGGGACGTTGCTGCGGCCCATCACGTGGAGGTTCACGGAGTAGAGCGCGGTCATCACGAGGATGCCGGCCAGCAGGGCGTTGATCTTAAACTTGGTGTGTAGGATACCGGTCACCGTGCCGGCTAGTGCGCCTGCCGCTGCTCCGGCAAGGGTGGCGAGAATGGGGTGCGTGCCGTTGACGATCAGGATGGCGGCGGTCGCGGCACCAAGTGTGATGGAGCCGTCCGTGGTGATATCCGGGATGTCAAAAATGCGGAACGACACATAGACCCCCATCGCGAGAAGCGCGAGGATGAGGCCGATGGTCAGTGAACCGAGGAGAAGCGTCATGGCGTGTTAAAAGTTGGCTGGCGCATACCAGCATGCGCCGCGATAAAATTGGCTCTCACCTGCGCCGACGAGGGGGCGGTGATCGGCGAGCAGGTGAAGGACGGCCTGGATGCTGCGATCTTCGAAAGCGGCGTTGATCGTGGCCGCGAGGTCGATCTCCCCCTTTTGCAAGGGGTGGTAGGGGAAGGCCGCTGCGTGGAAATGGCCGAGTGTTTTGCCATCGGCATCCAGCGGGCGAAGCTGCGACTCGATGGGCGTTCCGGGCTTTGCGACTACGCCAACGAGGAGGGTGGTCGAGTCGCGATGAATACGGTCTGCGCTGAAGGAAAGCCAATCGCGGATCGCTGGAAACTGCAGGTGCTCGTCACTGTCTGTGGCAGCCAGGGATTGCCTTAGGGCGGCACCGATCAGGCCAGCAGTCTCAGTCATCGCGACAACGATTGCTGCATTGGACTTTGCAATGCAAAGTATGGTCTCGGCTAATTCCAATAAACCGATGACACCGTCGTCCGCGTGCGTTTCAAAACGGGTCAAGCCTGCGGGCAATGCGCTGGCGGCAATTCCGGAGATGATCTGCGCGTCGGCTTTGAGTGCGCCATGGGTGACCATGTAGTCCGGTTGCTTGGCACCATCGGTCGGTTGGTAGGCAACGTTGCCGCCGATTGCGAGTAGCTCGCCCAGGCGATGTGCGTTGTCCGTGGCGTCGCGACCGATCGCGCCCACGCCGATCAGGAAGGCGGGTGCCGAGAATGTCTTTGGCTCGCCATCGTGCGCGGTGACCTTAACGGGTGGCACGTCATGGCCATGGATTTCAAAGATTGCCGATGTTGACTCGTGTTTGGCGATGACCTTACTTTGCGATGCAGAGTTTTTGGTAGAAGAGTCGGCCAGGAGTGCATCGAGCCCCGCGAGGCGAAGGACGTTTGCCGTGTTCTCGGAGGGGTTGACGATCTGGAACGTGCCCTGGATCGCTTTGAGCTGTTTGTAGGTTTTGAGTAGCAGGCGAATGCCAGCGGAGCTCAGGTAATGCACTTCGGCGAGGTCGAGCTGTAGATGGTGCTCGCCACGGCGAATCGTTTCGTCGAGCACCGAGCGCAGGTGATCGCACCAACTGGCGTCGAAGCGGCCGTCCATGATGAGGCGCGTGAAGCCGCCTTCTTTGATCGTTTCAATTTTCATGCGCGGTTAGTCCTTCACTTTCTCAGCGGATTGAAGCAGGGCAGGCGGCAAGATCATGCCGAGCTCCTCGGCGTTTTTCTGGCTGGCTGCGGTGAGGATTTGCGGGGAGACGCGAAAGGGAATCTTGGCTGTGTCTTCGCCCGCGATGACTTGTAGCATCGTCTGGCCAGTCTCGAAGCCGGCCTCGTAGTAGTCGCGGCCAATCGCGTAAGCCGCGCCCATGTCGACGGTGACGCTGTTCATGCTCAGCAGCGGCGTTTGTGTCTTCTCGGCGGCGGCGGAGATCGCGGTGAAGCCGGCTGAGGAGAGGTTGTCCGGGATTTGCACCACGGCGTCGATGCTCTTGCTCATCAGCGCAAGTGCGGCGTCAGCGAGTTCGGCAGAGCTGTTGACGGCGACGGTTTCCAGGACAATGCCGCGCGCCTTACATTCGGCCTCGAAGATTTTTTTGGAGTTCTCGGAGTTCGCTTCGTTGGGGCAGAAGAGGGTGCCGATGCGCTTATATTGCGGGAAATATTTCTGCAGAATATCGAGCATCTCCTTGCTGGGCAGGGCGACGGATACACCGGTGACGTTGGCCTGGTGGTCGGTGTTGGACTTGCCAGCGCCAGCGCTGATTGGGTCTGCCACAATGCCAAAAACGATCGGTGTTTTCTGCGTTTTGCGCATCGCGGTCTGCAGGCCGGGCGTGGACAGGGCGACGATCATATCCGCGCGTTCGGTGAGGGCGTTGTCCACAATGCCATTGAGCGCGGAGATGTCGCCTTGCGCCGATTTAAAGGTGATTTCGTAATCCTTACCTTCCTGCAAATTGCTTTGCTCCATGGCCAGAAGAATGCCTTCGTAGGCTTCTTCAAAGGGCGGCGATTCGACGTAGGAAATGATCGTGATCTTCCACTTTTTGCCGCTGGGGTTCGGGTTTTGGAAGCCGTCGTTTTGCGCGGCCTTCATCTCGGCCTGAGCGGTGCCAATGGCTTGCTTGAACTTTTCTGAAACGGGGATGCCGAGGCGCTGGGCGACGGCGGCATTGAACTTTGCGTTGTTTACCGAAACGTTCTCCATCGGAATGTTGGCCGGGTCTTCGCCGAGGAGGACGCGGGCCAGCAGCGGCGCGGCACCCGCCCCGCTAAAGTAGTAGCCTGGGCCAACGGAGAGCACCGGGCCTTCGGCGCTGGGGTCGCTGTTGATGAGCGGCAGGTCGGCCTCGGCGATGATCTCGGCCACCGGCGCGAAGGCCTGGTAAACGGTGTTGTCACCGGGGATGTAAACCGCGTCGAGATCGCGGCCGACGAGTGCTTGCACCGCCTGAATGACCTCATTGCTATTGCCCGCGGTGACGCCGATCAGCTCGATGTTTTTCTCGGCCAGCAGCTCCTTTAAAGTGGTGACTTCCTTCACGGAGTTCGCCTCGCCGCTGTTGTAAAGCGTCCCGATGCGCTTCGCATTGGGCAGCAAGAGTTGGGTCAGCTTGACCGTGTCTTTGAGCGGGGGCATGGAGCCGACACCGGTCAGGTTGGGGTTGTGGTCGGTGAAGCTTTTGCCGGCACCGGCGGCGATGGGATCGGTGACGTAGGTGAAGACCACGGGGTGCTTTTCCACGGCGGTCGTTGCGGCCTGGAGAACGGGCGTGGTGAAGGTGACGATCACATCCACATCGGTGCTGTCAAAGTTTTGCAGCATGGGGCGGATGTTGATCATTTCCGCCTGCGCGTGACTGCGCGTAATGGTCAGGTTCTTGCCCTCCACGAAGCCTAGCTTGGCCATGCCGTCGATGAGGCCCTGCTGGCAACGCTCCCAGCTCTCCTCGGGCGCGTAGTAGGCAAAGGCGATCTTGTATTGCTTGCCGGGCTCGGCTTGGAGGTTTTCGGGGGTGGCAGATTTGCGCTCGGTGCGCTTGCCCTGGGCGTCGATGTAAACCTGCGCGCTTTCCTTGAGCTTGGCAGGGATGGACCAACTACCTTTAACGCCCTTGAGCGCGGGCTCGTTGATGAGCAGCGTCTCGGGCATGTAATTTTCAATCGGGACATCGGCCGGTTTTTTGCCGTTTAAAATGTCGGCCGCGAGGAGCCCGGTTTGGTGACCGACGGAGCGGTAATCCGCGCCAATGTCGAACAAGGCACCGCGCTCGATGTTTGGCGGGATGACGGTGAATACGGGGATATGGTTATCGTTGGCGGCGCTGATGAGCGCGTCCAAGGCCACGATGACGGTGACGTCACCCGGCACGAAAATGGCCTGCACCTTTCGCGCGCAGAGCGCGGCGGCGGCTTCGCCCACGCCGGTGGAATTTTCCGCCATGGCTTCCTCCAGCTTGATGCCCATGTTTGCGCAAACGACGCGGGCAACTTCGATTTGTTTGACTGCGTTGGCCTCCGAGGAGTTGTAAACGACGCCTACGGTCTTGAGTTTCGGGTTCAACTGGCGGGCAATTTCGAAGGCGCGCTCCACTGGCTGCATCGTGCCGTAGCCGGCCATGTAAGGTGGGTGATCGAGTGGGTTGTCCGCGCTGATGCCCACGCCGACCGCCGAAGGGTCGGTGACGAGGCCAAAGACATGTTTGGTCCGGCCGTTGGTGTTGGCATTGGCCACGGCTTGCAGCGATGGTGTGCTGATAGACATCAGCAGGTCGTAGTTGCCGCTGGTCATGGCGGCCGCCATTGTGTGGGCGGTGGGCATGTCGCCCTGGGCGTTGAAGAGCTTTACCTCCAGGTTTTCGCCCTGTATCCAGCCACGGGCGCGTAACCCGGCGAGCATGCCCTCGCGGCCGTCATCAAGGACTGCCTGCGAGGCGTGCTGGAGGATGGCGATGCGCTTGATTGCGGCGTGAGCGTCGTCGTCCTCCGATTCGCGGGAGTCGAGGTCCGAGTAGAGCAACAGCGCTGACGCCGCGGCAATCAAAGCGCAGCCGAGCCAGAGATTTTTAATGATTTTCCACATGTAGTTGCGAGTGGGCGAAGGAGGGAGATGCCCGCAGCATCTATAGGCGATTAGTGGGATGGTCGTCTTCACGCAAGCACCAGTTTAGTTCGTCGTAAAAGCAACCCCCGCACCATCTGAAAAAAGTAACGCGCCCCCGGTTAAAGGGGCGCGCTTGTCACGCTATTACGGACATGTGTTTCCTACTACTGCTAGCTATTCTATTAAAACAAGGATCAGCCGGACTGCGTCGCTAAAAGCATGAGGCTGATCTTCGCCATAGTTCGAATAGTGCGTTAGTTATAGCACACCCAACATTAACCGCAGATTAAGTGCGCAAAATATTTCTGATCTTTTTGGAAGGTTATGTTTCTCCACTGACGGGTGGGGTTTTGGGTCTATTGTATTGATATAAACAGGCTATATTGTGTAAATCCGTTGCCTGTAGGGAATACATTCGTTGCAATATGCTCTACCATCCGGTTCCTGCAAAACCGTTAATCCGCCATCCAGGTCAGATCTTACTACTCTCTTGTCATGAATAAAACACCGCTGGCCCTCGGGCTAATGGGCGTTGCTTTCGCTGCTGCGCCGATCCTCAATGCGATCACCTATAGTGAATGGGCGATCGCCAACAATCTACCAACGGGTGAAGATTCGCCTAGCAGCAATCCCGACAATGACACTTATCCCAATGCGTTAGAGTACGTCTTTGGCACGGACCCGCTGGCCTCCGACTCAGTCGAACTGGTCGGGCCGAATTTGATCGAAACGGAAAACTCGCGCACCTTTTCATACCTGATCAACAGCGAGCTCGATGCGAGTACTCAGATTACGCTGCAGCGTTCGCAGACGATGGATTCCAATAACTGGTTTGAAGTGACCCGGCAGGGCAGCGGAACGCCAGATGTGAATTATCCGAACTCACTTCGCTACAACCAAACCATTAGCCTCAGTGAGACGCTGCGTTTTTACCGTTTGGAATTCCTCATTGATTTCACGCCGGAATTTGCCGCGAAGGTGCAAGTCGGTCTGGACGTGGGTAAAGACACCTGGGACCAGATTCCCTACATCGACATTGCCTACATTTACCAGCAGATGCCGGAGGTAACCAATGATCAGGGCACTTTTGAAGACACCAGCAAATACCCGCGCGTTATTGGCGCTGAGCAGGTGGCCTTTACCCCGAATCTGATCGAAGATTTTCAGGCAAAAAACTTCCGCCCCTCCAAGCGTAGCTGGATGGGCTGGTTCCTCTGGGGCAATGGTGAGCCGCCGCCCGAGCGCACAGCCGGCTACCCCTTCAATTGGGATGGTCCGCTCTCGGAAGACTGGGACTACTATGCGTGGCAATTTAAGGACCCCAACCATGTCCGTGACGGTGCGTGGACGCAGGTGCGCGTGGACCAGCAGCCGCTCTACATGCAGCCGCTGCGCCTGAACTACAACTGGGCACCGGGACGCTTTGGTTTTGAAACCCAGCCCATGCAGCACTACCCGGGAGACGCCAAATACTGGGCGGAGAAAAAGATCGTTCGTGGTGTGAACCTTTCCCCGAATTACCCGTTCTTCGTGCAATACGGCAACCGTATCGATCAAGGGGACAATGACAACTATCCCGACGCCTGGCGTGAGGCGTGGTTGCGCATGTATGTGCGCCCCCTGGAGACGCTGGTGATGGTCCCCTCGGTGCTGCCGCCAGCCGATGTGAATGGCGATGGTGAATACCTGCTGAAAAAAGACGTTTGGAACAAGGTCAGCGCAGATGAATATCAGCCCTTTCCCTTTCCGTTATTCCAAACGGACGCGCCCGCCAAGGACCAGACGCCGTGGGGCATCCTCACCGACAAGATGGGCGACTGGCATGCGGATATCGTGTACGAGGGCGGCCATTCCGCGCTGTCTAATTATGACACCGTTCGCTACTTCCGCACGGATTACGATGAAATGGCAGACGGCAACTACCTGAAGATGACTGTGGCTCAGGGCTCCCCGTTTGTCTGGTGCGAGCTCGCAGCCTCCCATGCTGCCGCAGGTGATGACGACCTGTATATGATTTTCTACAACCTGATTCGCCTCAACCTGAAAGGCTCGATTGACAACAACGGCGGCTTTACTTTCCCCCCTGGTAGCGCACGTCCGGGGGAAATGATTGAGGGCACCAATTCGGAAACGGTTGCTGGCGGTCCCTGGGAAGTGCCCGGCGTCGATGGCGTCAGCTATGTGCTTCTTTACGGCAATCAGTCGAACCCGAATCAGTGGTTCATGGAAGTTCTCCCGGAGTTTAACAACCTCGCGACGGACGACGTCACCAACATGATTCCCGGCGGTTACAACCAGCCGGGCGACCAGGACAACCACACCTACTTTGCCGTCTTCTATCGCACTGATTCCATGGAGCCGGTGGAGCTCGGTTCGGGCGGGCAGGGCACCACGGAAAACAATGGCACTGACGAGCAGGGCAACCCGTATTTCTTCCTCAAAGTTAAGAACGACGACCCGACTTACCAGCAGACCAAAAAGGCATGGTTCGTCGTCGGCCAGGCACCGGTCATGCGTTACTATCATACGGATGTCACACGCGACGACCGCGCGGAGCTCGATGCTGCCGCCAAGGCTTGGGCCGATGAGATGGGCAAGCACGCCTTCAACTTCCTGACCGACACGAAGATCCATTACGACGTGGCCAACATGAACCGTGTCATCACGGAGTTCGATGCCACCTACACCAACCCGTATGCCGAGGCCGGTGCCGCCGGTGCCAGTGCCATGACCGCGGGCAACGGCTCGGTTTGGGCGCTCTTCCCGCACCACTATCAGCCGCTCACTTTGGGGCCGGACTTGACCCAGGCTTCGCGTCCACAGGTGGTCTGGGAGCCGCTCAAGACGACCGGCATTGATTTCCCCTCAGTCACCGCTCCGTCCAATGCCAACAAGAGCACGCCCAGCACCCCCTCACGCTGGGATTACTGGCACCCGCGCGGTAATTTAAAATCGGTCGTCACCGATGACTGGACGGTGGAATATCCCTTCCAGAACTTCCTGCCTTCCATGCCCGAGCCCAAGTGGGACACCAAATACGATCAGACGGGCATCCAATACGTCACGCTTACGGATACGCTTGGCTACCAGAACATTACCGCTACGGTGAATGCACGGATCGAAGACAAGCGCACCGACAAGCAAGGCTCGGGCGCTGAGTTTCAAGTGATCCTTGAGCCGTTTACCGGTCGGGTGTTGCAGGTGGATGTGGTCAATGGCGGTCAGGGCTATCCCGAGGGCAATCCGCCCTCCATCAGCGAAGTCGAGCTGATCATCGACCCACCCGGCGTTCCGGAATCGCAGGGCGGCGTTCAGGCCAAGGCCCGCTTGCAGATCAACGGCGAGGGTAAGGTTTTGGCCACCTTCATGGATAATAAGGGTGAGGGCTACTCGCCGACCATCAAGATTGACCAGCCATCCAACCCCAATTACGAGCCGGCCATCATCGTGCCCAACTTCGACTCCAACGGCTTCATGCAGCCGGGCCGCGCCCGCGTGATTTCCGGTGGCTCGGGCTATGACTTTGGGCAGGCCTTCGATATCAAGGTGCTGGCACCGCAATTACCCAATACGCCCGATGCGATCGTGAGCATTGCCAACCCGGGTGAAATTTACGGTGTGGCTTCTGCTGGGATTGGCGGCTTCGTCAGTAACGGCCAGTACCCGCTCATTAATGGCAGCGTCGATGACACGGCTGACAATATTACGGTTGAGATTTCTGCGCCCACTATTGGCGACAGCAAGCCGGAGTTTGATCTAGTTGTGGAATCGACCAAGAAACTCTTTGGTCTGTTGATTGCCGAACCGGGTGACTACTCCACGCCGCCCACCGGTGCCTACTACCTGGACGACAACAACGTGAAGCAAAACCTCACGGGGTTGCGCGTCGAAGACGGCAAAGTGATTCAGATTCGTTTCCCCGTCGAAGGCGGCGGCACGATTACTTCCCGCAAGACGGTGGTCCTCGAAGGGGGCGTCGGCACCGAAGCCAAGATTTACGCATACCCCGGCGCTTACATTCAGGACATTATCCTCAAGGCCGGAACGGCGGACGATATCGCCTACGCGGAGCCGGTGCAGATTTATTTCCGAGGTGGTTATGTTGGCAATGGCACGGAAGCCGGCACATTTAAGTTGCCGGAGTTTGACTGGGAGGTCGATTCCTCCGGTAAGCTGGTTATCAACGGAATCGTCGCGGGTAAGGCAGGCAGCGGCTGGGACCGTGAGGCGACCTTTATCGTGCTCGGCGGCCGTGGCCACGAAGCCGGTGTATTGCCCAATATTTCCAACGGCGAGGTGACTTCGGTTGACGTCTTGCGTCCGGGTTCCAATTACCCGACGGATGGCTCAGTGAAGGCGGTCCTCAGTGACTCCACTGGCTCAGGCGTCCAGCTCCAGGTCAACGTGGTGCAAAGCGGCGACCGCATGGGGCAGATCGAGTCGATCGATGTGCTCAACGGCGGTGCCGGTTACACCAGCCCCACGCTGTTCTTCGTGCAGGATACCTCAGCAAATCCAACCGATTCGCCGCCGCGCGGACCCTTTGCGATCGTTACTTGCCAACCAAACGGCAGTGGCGGTCTGACTTCTCCTGTGATCGTCAACGACGAATTGCAGAAGGGTTATTTGCCGGGCTTTGATGGCGAGACCAGCGCCGAGTCGGGCAGCCTTTACGTCAGCTACGAGTCACAATCGATCAACGCCAACATGCAGATGTTGACCGCCAATCCGCAGGCCAAGGGCTACCTGACACAATCGGTGCCGCTCTTTGCACACGTTGAGCAGATCCTTTACGACAACGTTATTGCTGATTACCAGATCGATATGTCCGACGGTGTTAAGCCCTTCGGCGGCGCTTTTGGTGGCAAGACGGCACCCGATGGTTATGGCTTGGGTAACCAGCTTTCGCGCACCACCAAGTCGCTGAACGTGCTTTACCAATTGCAGGCTCAGTTTGGTGACCGGCCCAATGTTTACGCGAGCCCATGGGCTTTCGCGGTCGGCCGCACACCCTACGTTCCGCCGCCTTATCAGGAGGGCGTGAAGGCACCGAGCTATGAGGTCGGCCTACCCGTGCTGGCGGATAACAATCCGTTCTACTCGTTGCGCAATGGCTTCAAGCTCTCGGTGCAGATGCTGCAGCGCACTTTGTCTCTGCTGCACGTGAGCGATGAAAACGGTGTGCCGTATTCCAACAACCCCGCCGCGACAGACCCGGTTTGGAAGATGAGTTACTTCTCGTCTTACGACTTCAATGCCGGCCGTATCCTCATCAATCCGTCCTCTACGATCCCCGTCGATGGCGTGGTGAGCTCGGTGCCGCATCCGCCTGCGGTCAGCGCGGAGGAAAACGCCAACAAGACTGGTCTGCTCCGTTGGGAGCCGGGTAAGCTCTGGAGCGGCTTCGGCGTCTCCGACCAATGGAACGACCAGCATTACTTCTTCGGTTACTATTTGGGAGTCGCCGGTTGGGCGGCCATCTTCGACCGTGCGTGGGAGACCTCCATCGACGGCAAGCCCGACGACCTGTGGATCAGCTCCAGCCAAATGGGCACGGCGCTCGACCAATGGTATCTCTCCGTGGCCAACGATCCGGACAACGCCGAGCTACAGTCTGTTATCTACAACGTACCGGAGTTCACTTACCAGAAGCTCCCGTTCTTCGATCAGTTCACGGGCCATGGTTGGGCCACCGGCGTGCAGCCTGGCCCGGCTGGTGCCGTGCTGGATGCAACCACGCCCTGGAGCATTGCCCAGGCCTCTGGCACCTCCAACTTCAAGTATGGCGACGAAAATGAGAACTCCGTCTGGGAAGGCTTGCAGGCCTTCAGCGCGGCGATTCTCTACGGTGCCGGCACCGACCGCAAACCGCTGGTGGACGTTGGCCTCTACATGCTGGCTACCGGCATGGCGGCCAATGACATCTACTTCGCCGACAAGAATTACAACCTCACCGAGTCCAGCAAGAACCAGTTCTCTTGGGTGCCCGTCACCACGATCGACTCCGACAAGATCCCGGAAAATGGTGGCAACATCGGCTTCAAGAGAAACTCCAGCTTCGTCACGGCGGTGAATCCGCAATACTACGATGCACCGGATTACTTCGGCGGTGAGGCCTCTACGGGCATCTCGCTGATTCGCAAATACGGCCCGACGCTCAACAACTTCTTCTACGCCTTCCCAACCGGCACGAAGTTCATCACCGCCTACCCACCGACGGCGTGGACCATGGGCATATCCCGCAACAGCGATTACATGCGCGCCTGGGCGGGTGCCATGATGCAGGAAGACTGGCGCGAGGCGCGCGACTCCTCGCTATTCCAAGGGGGCAACTGGCTGGGCATGGCGCTGACTGCTGCGCTCTCCGGTGTGCCTTACAACCCCGGTGATGAGCCGGTCGACGCCAGTGGCACTGCGCTCAAGCCGGGCTTCAAGCCCTACGTCGATCGACTGTGGGCGAGCTGGGCATCCATTGATGGCCGCGCCGGTTCCGAGGCTCAGCTTCAGCCGGCGTTCAGTTCCACCTCGGTGCTCCACTTCCTGCACACCTTCGACGCCTATGGCTCGCCGGACTGGACTTACTGGAGCCGCGCCACCGATGCCTCGGGCAATAGCAGCGATGACTCGATCATGATGATGGCGGCCTTCTCCAAGCTCTCGGAGGATGGCACTTCGGTGGAGACCACCTTCGTCGCGTTCAACCCCGGTTGGGAAACACGCTACTGTGCCTTTGACCGCCTCGGCGGTGATGGCTCCGTCGCCAATGCGAACGTCTCCGGCGTCATGACCGTTGAGCCCAAGAAGATGGAAATGGTCACCATGACCTTCCCGGTCAACTAATCAAAAGGGAGCATTTTAACCCAAGGCCGGCTCGGATGAGTCGGCCTTTTTTGATGCTCGTTGTCGCAGTTAAGACTTCTGCAAAAAGATGTATGTGGGCGATTCTGAAACACGTAGAATGATGTTTCCGTCTTTCGTCATGGGAATCGGCATGGGGGGCACGGGCTGATCGTCGAGCGGCATACGCTCGGCTTTCGATGGTTTGAGAGCACCGGGGTTCATTGTTACTTCGGCGGTTTGCTCTGAGCCCGTGGGCGACCAGGCGACCCAAATGAAATCTTTAGGAACTGTGCCCGACTGATATTCATAAACAAGACACTTGCCGGGCTGCTCCTCGACGATCCGGGTAAAGCGGTAATCGCCCAGCGTCTTGTGGAGGTGGGCCACTGCGTAGTAAGACGGTTTGGGCTGGAAATTGCGGGTCAGGCCCGCGGCGGCGTGAACGCTGGCCTCATCACTGTCGTTGAAGAAGTAGATGTAGGCGCGGTCGATATCCATTTCGGAAAAGCAGAGGAATGCGCGTACCAGGTAGCGGGCTTGCTGGGTATCGGTCACGCCGACCCAGTCTTTGAATGTGCCCTCCTTCTTTTGTGGTTGGGTGGTGGCGTCCCAGCCAAACTCCGTCACCCAGACTTCCTTGTCCGGTGCATTCTCGTTGCGCCAGTCGATGACGTCTTGCACCTTGGTGAGGAAGTCGATGTCCGGGTCTTCGGGGTAGCTGCGCCGCCAGGTGGGCCAGCCTTCGACCTGCGCGTAAGTATGCGTTTTAAGCACGTCATAAAGATGCTCTATGCCCTTGAGCAGATCGATGTTCTTCGCATACTTGTCGCTCTCGCCGACGTGGATGTTGCCCGTCAGGATTTTCAATTTCGGGTCGCCATTGCGCAGTCCGGTGGCGAAGGCCTTGAACAGTCGCGGGTAATCTTCGTCAGAGTAGTGGCCGGGCTCATTGCCGATCTCAGCCGAGGTCACGAGGTTGCGACTCGATGGTCCAAAGAATGCGGCGAAGGCCTGGGCGTAGCGTTCGGCGTCGGCGTCCATATCTTTCCACTTGTCTGCGGGCAGATTGCTAAACATGAGCGCGGCGTCGATTTCGTAACCGTCCTCGACCCACTCGCCATACATCTTTTCCCAGTTTACTTTGTTTTTGGCGAAGGGGAAATCGATGCTGGCCTGAGTGTCGTCTCCGAGATCCCAATGTATATTGTGATAGTCGCGCACCATACGCGTAACGGGTTCATACAGCTCGGGCTTGAATTTGACGGTGTGTACGCACAGCCCCATGAAATCGTTGAACACGGGCTTGTCGGCCAGCGCGCAAAGTGGAAGGGCAAGGAGGGAGAAAAGCGGGGAAATGCGTATCACAATTAAAACAGTAATCTCAAGATCAGGAAGGATCAAGCGGACATGATTTCTTTAAAGCAGGTTTTAACCTCAGGACTATTGGTGATGCTGCTTGGTGGCGGTCGGCAAGATCGTTATCTGAGTTGTATTGCTCAGTCTGTAAATGGGCTGTATTGCTAGCGCCTAATACAGTCCTCATAGGATTAAGCTGGTGGTATGTGCTTTTTGTAATCTGGACTTAGTACGCTATATTTAGGGTTTTGCTGGATTTGGTGACAAGTTTTTGACATGTAGGTATCCTTTTTCCTCAACCTGCGAACCCTACTACTCATGAAGAATTCCAGAAACTACGTTACTAAATCTCTTAAAGTACTCCCTTCGCTATTCCTGTTGGGTAACCTCTATGCGACGGACGCCGTGACCGGTTTTGACGTCAATGGCTGGAACAGCGATGACACGCGCAACAGCTCCGGCACAAACATCATCAATGGCACCACGAACGCTCCCGCCAGCGGCGCGACCTCGGACCCGACGCAGGTTTCCAATCAGCTGAATTGGATCAACTATCTCGGCTCGACGGGTAATCTGGGCGGCCTGCAGATCGATACTTCCAGCTCCGCCAGCCAGAAGAGCACGATCAGCGTTATCGATACGTCGACCGGCTTCAGCGCCGCATCAGTTTTGACGGACCCTTCATTCAGCGCCAACTACGTCTGGCAAAACAACGACACCGTTGTTCCTGGACCGGCGCTTAAGTTCGGCGTCCAGTCGACGGAATACGGAAGCGGCTCCGGCCAGTCGCAGGAAGGCTTTGCAGCGACGCGTTCGGGCGAAGCTACCTGGGATTTGATCCTCGTGTTTGATCCCACGAACAACGGGCAGAACTCGGATGTGAATGGCCGCTTTTACAGCACCACCGTCACTGAAAACAGCCAGTTCTTCCTCTTTCCACAGGCCAGCAATGCCTACTGGGCATCAACCTACGGCGCCACGAGTGACACGATCGGCATCAATGCCGGCAGCCGGACGATGGACGAGTGGGCCGCGCTCGACATTGATGGCGCGCCCGGCGGTTTGACTTGGGGCGACGTCCTCTTTGACACCGGCGCCGTGATCTCCGACGTGCAACTGGGCATGGGCTCGGGCAACGCCGGCGCCCTGACCACCGTCGACTACGTGGAGGTGAGTTTCCTCAACGGTGGTGAGCGCTATGACTTTGTCGAAGGTGTGGCTTACACCGGAGGCGGCAGTGACCCGACGCTCTACAGCGACGCCGACAACTGGGGCGGCGTGGCCCCGAGCGCAGCCGATAATTTCGTGGTCGATCTGGATGGGACGACTAACCTGAACGTCACCGGCGCTTCTTCCACTTCCCGCAGCCTGGGCATCCTGGCTGGCACGACGAACCTGACCCTTGCCAGCGGTCAGGCGTTGATCCTGCCCACGGCGACCAACGGCACACTATACATCGCACCCGACGCCACGCTCAACCTGACCGGCGATGGCGAGCTGAATGCCTCGGTGCTCGAATCCGGCGGCGTGGCGAACATCGCGGTGACGGGCACGCTTGACGGCGGCGCGGACCCGCATCCCGTGCGCGACGGCTCGACCAGCCGCTATGGCATGGTCGTGCTTGAAGGCGGCGAAATCACTTTGCAGGACGGCGCAGACATCACCGTCAGCCAGGACAACCTCAACGTCGGCGTCCGCGTGGGCGAAGGCGCGGGTGATGCCGGGGTCCTCAACATCGAAAGCGGCGCCAGCCTCGTGGTCGGCAATGATACAGATTTCGGCACGTCCGGGCTGACCAGCAATGGTTTCTTTCACGCTGGTGACTGGGGTTCGACGGGCATTGTCAACCAGACCGGCGGCTCCTTCGAGCTGAAGGACGGCTCCTTCAATCTGGGCAATCAGGCGGGTGACGGCACGTATAACCTCTCCGGCGGCACGGCGACCTTGTCCGGCGGTTTGCACAGCCTGGGCCGCAACACCGGTTCGCGCGCAGCGGGCATCGGCACGCTCAATATTTCCGGCGGCGAGTTCACTCTCCAAGCCAGCCCGAACAATGGCAACGGCAGCTTCATCATTGGCGACCGCGAAGCCAGCGACAACGACGGCACGGGCATAGTCAACCAGACTGGCGGCGTGTTCCGCATTTCCGGCAGCTCCAATCTCTACCTCGGCGGCTACGGCGCGAGCACTTATAACCTCGAAGGCGGTGCCCTGGAAATCGGCGGCTCCAGCCTCAAGGGTAACTACGGCAGCGCGACGACGGACTACGACTTTAACCTCGGCGGTGGCACAATCCGCGTGATCGATTCCGACCTCACGACCAGTGTCGACATCAACGTGGTAGACCTTGATCCCTCCGCCAACGTAACGGCCTCCACCATCGACACCAACGGCTTCAACGCAACGTTCTCCGGCGGCTTGTCGGGTGATGGCGGCCTTGTGAAAATTGGCGCTGGCAAGGCGGCGCTCTCGGGCTCGCAGGATCGCTCCATGGCGTTCCTGAATATCGAGCAGGGCGAGGTGGAACACGTCAACGGCACGACTGAAATGAGCGGCTTGCTCGCGGGCAGATCGCCGGCGACATCGCCCGACTCAGATGGCGTCTTTACGCTCACCAACGGCACGGTGGACATCACGGCGAACGGTGGCGCGCTGCACATTGGCTCCGGCGATTCCGGCGAAAACAACGGCACGCTCAACATCGACGGCGGCACGCTCAACCTCGGCGTTGCCGGCGATGGCGCGACGCGCGTGGATGCCTACATCGGCGCCTTTGGCACAACCGGCGAAGGCGTGGTGAACCAGACTGGCGGCACGGTCAATAAGCTTTCCGACGACGGCGTGTTCCACATCGGCAATCAGGCCAAGGGCACTTATAACATCAGCGCTGGCGCGATTAACATCATGGGCGACAACGGCATGGTGCTCGGTCGCTCGGGTTCGTTTGGCGATGGCGATGGCACGCTGAACATCAGCGGCGGCGAAATCATTTTCACCGAAGGCACGGACCTGGTCTTGGGCGGCGCGCAGGACAGCGAGCCCCTCACGGGTTCGGGCGTGGTCAACCAAACCGGCGGCACGGTTTCGCTGCGCGACGGCGGCAACCTCGTCCTCGGTCAGCGCGGCTCCGGCACGTATAACTTGCGCGGCGGCTCGCTGGAAGTGGGCGGCGCGAACCGCATCAAGTCCGGCAACGGCGGCGCGGCGACCTTCAACCTTGGCGGCGGCATCATCAACGTGATCAGCGGCCTCACCGTGGGCAGCGACATCAATCCGAATCTTGAAACCGGCACGACGTCCACGATCAACACCAATTCCTTCGACGCGCTTTTCGCCGGCGCCTTCAGCGGCAGCGGTAACTTGAACAAGTCCGGCGCGGGCAAGCTGACCCTTTCGGGCGCGAGCACCAACACCGGCTTCATCGCGGTGAACGAAGGTTCGCTCGTGGTGAGTGGTTCCGTTGGCGGCTCGCAGCTGTCGGTTGCTTCGGGCGCGAGCCTGAGCGGCACGGGGACGATCAATGCGCCGACCTTGATCAACGGCACGCTGCGCCCCGGCAACTCGCCTGGCATCATTTCCTTCACGAACGATTTGACCATCAACGGTCAGGTCGATTTCGAAGCCATTGCCAACAGCACGGCCAACCGCGGGGTCAACTTCGACGGCATCAATATGGATGGCGGCGCGTTCACTTTGGGCGAGACTGCGTTTATTTCGCTGATCTTCGATGGCGCCGGCTCCACGGTGGACTATACCGATGCGTTTTGGACGACCTCGCAGAACTGGCTCTTCGTCGAGAACGCCGGTGAGCTCACGATTGGCAGCGGCGTGATCTTCGCGGTCAGCGATGACTCCAATGGCATGACCTTTGATTCGAGCATCGGCGGCTTTGACCTCCTGGGAATTGGCGGAAATCTTTACATCAACTTTGTGCCCGTGCCCGAGCCTGGACACTACGCTGCCTTGGCTGGCTTGATCTGTCTGTTCATCTGCGTGCGCCGCCGCCGTCGCGCCTAGCGGCGGACATTCATTTTGTATCTTGATTGCTGCAAACACTGCCCCAACGGGGCTACGCAACCATAGCCCAGGGTTCAAGCGAACCGCTTGCGGGAAGCGCTACCCTGGGAAATCGGATTCGGTTATCTCCCTGCCCCAACGGGGCTGCGCAAGATGTCGTTTTGCGCAATCCCGTTGGGATAGGCAATTTACGTATTCGTATTCCCAGGGTAGGCGTTCGGCCGCTCTGCGGCCTCAAGCCAACCCTGGGCTATAGTTGCGTAGCCCCGTTGGGGCAAAATTACTGAAAGTTGAATGTCCGTTCGCCCTAGGGGAGTGTTTGCAAACCTCTCTTGGCGCTGAGTATCGCGGCATAAAGCCGCTCCTACGGTTAGCTGTGGGAGGGGCTTTACGCCCCGATAATAATCCTGATTGTTAAATCAGATTGGCCTTTTCGAACACACCCTGGGGGCTGTTCGAAAAGGTGGAGCATTCCCCGCTCAGCCTGGATGCATGGAAATCAGCAGGTTCAGATTCAGCCCGTTTCGTTGGCAAACGCATCACCATCGTTTTTAAAAACACATGGGGATGTGTTGGAGCATCATAGCACGATGTGTTGGAGCAACACATCAGGATCGGTTGGAGCAACACATTACCATGTGTTGGCCCAACACATCATAATGCTTTTTCGAAACACATCATAATCGTTTTCGGAAAACGATGGTAATGCTTTTGGAAAAACGATCCTAATGCCTTTTTGTCACACCTATGCGGCCGCACTGGAATCGTTGGAGAGGGGCGGTTTAGGGCCATTGAGGGCAATTAGTAAATTTTATATACACTAAGATTCCATTAATGGTTCGTTAAGTTTTCTTTTGGTATCTTTGGCTCACCTCAAAACGAACCATCCGTAGAATCGCGCGCGTGGCCAGGCGCCTGATGATTACCATCGGGCTAAGTTAATGGCATGGCGGCGCGGGTCGAAGTTGGCCGCGTATTGGCAACATATCCGAATGTTTTGAGGGATTTTTCGGACATGAATCCTAACTGCATTTTCCTATGAAGATCTACCTGACTTCCAGGTGTCGCAGCGTATTGCTGCCCAGTTTGTGCGTAATCGCTGGTGAATATTCTGCGCAAGCGGCGACGGTCTATTGGACCGGCGACCACAACAAATTTTGGGGTGGCAATGCAACGAACTGGAGTCCCAGCGGAGTGCCGGCGGATACGGATGACGTCTACTTCGATGGCACCGCATCGCTCTTCACGGTCGACTTGGGCAACACCGACCGCACGGCGGCCAGCATCACGATCGACTCCGCGACGGCCTACAGTTTTGAGGATCAGAATCCCGGTCAGTCGTTGATCACCTCCTACATCGATGTCGAGAGCGGGTCGGGGCACAGCTTCAATGTGCCGATTATTTTGGACGCCGATGCGACCGTTCTCATCCGCACGGATTTGACGGTGAGCGGCGTGATCAGCGGCGGCTTTTCCCTGGAGAAGATCAGCTCGGGCACGCTGTTCCTGACTGGAAACAATACCTACTCTGGCGGGACCAGCATCCAAGGCGGCACATTGCAAGTCGGCGCGGGCGGCACAAGCGGCTCCATCCTGGGGGATGTCAGCACGGCGAGTAACGCCACCCTGGTGTTCAATCGCTCGGACGACATTTCATTCGATGGGTTAATCAGCGGCAGTGGTAATCTGACGCAAGCTGGCAGCGGCAGCTTAACGCTCAACGCCGCAAATACTTTTAGCGGAGATACGGCTATCAACGCCGGCTCGATCATACTGGGCAACTCGCTGGCGCTGCAGAATTCCACGGTAAACATCAATGTCGCCAATGGCCTCGATTTAAACAACGCCAGTGCGACGCTGGGCGCCCTGGCGGGCAGTGGCGATCTGTCAATCGCCGATGGCGCCACGCTCACCGTGGGCGGCAACGACGACGACACCGCCTACTCCGGCGTCTTGTCGGGCGCAGGCGGGCTGACCAAGACGGGTTCCGGGCAGCTAAGCCTGAGCGGCGTCAATACCTTCACGGGCGATACACACATCACCGAGGGCAGTATCAACTTGTCCGGCGCCGCTAATTTCTCTTTGCAGAATAGCACCGTTTATCTCGATGTGGATGATGGGTTAACCTACAGTGGGGCTAGCCCTTACCTGGTGTTGGGGACGCTGGCTGGGAGTGGCGATCTTTACTTCCCTGCGTCTTTTGAAGAATTGGATATCGGGGGCAATGACGCCAGCACCACTTATTCTGGCGCGCTCACTGGTGATAAATCTGGATACATCTATAAAAAGGGCTCAGGGGATTGGACGCTCACCGGCGCCGGGCACGATACCGGCGATCTCGAAATCGATGATGATGGCTCTATTATTTTTGACGGCGCCTCTGGTTCATTCAGGACCATCACGGTTACCGACCAGTCCACACTGGAACTCAAGAATGGAGCTTCGATATCAGCAGGACTTACTATCGAAAATGGAACGGTGCTACTGACTGGCTCGGGAGTCGAGTTGCAGTCTGGGGAGATGACCAATTATGGCGGCGCGCTCACCGTTGAAGACAGCGCAGAGCTCAATGGCGCTAGCATGGCTATGTCGAGCGGGGGGTCCATGAAAGTGGACGATGCGACCCTGACGCTTGGCTATCTGACTGGATTCAATGGGAATCAGATTTATCTGGCAGATCCCTCCAGTGGGTCAGCATTGACCGTTGGCCAAGCCGATGACTCCAGTCACGACTATAAGGGCGTGATCAGTGATGTGGACAGCGCTGATCTCGTCAACGGCCTCGGTTCATTGACCAAGGTGGAATCGAATACGCAAATCCTCTCCGGGGCCAATGACTTCAGCGGCGGGGTTAACATCTATGGCGGCACGCTGCAGATTGGCGCTGGCGGAACCACGGGCTCCATCACCAGTGATGTCTACACGGGCGATGCGGACAGCAACGGCACGCTCGCCTTCAATCGCTCAGACGACATCACCTACGGCGGCTTAATCAGCGGTTCCGGCGGCCTGGCTCAAAATGGCAGCGGGAACCTGACGCTCACCGCGGCCAATACCTTTACCGGCGACACCGACCTCAATGCCGGGAAAATTGTTTTGGGCAATGCGCTCGCCCTGCAAAACAGCACGGTCAATTTTAACATCGATAACGGCCTGGACGTGAATGGCCTGGACGCCACATTGGGCGGCCTGTCCGGCAGCGGTAATTGGGCGCTGCCCGATGGCGTTACGACCAGCGTGGGCAACAACGATACGGACACCACCTATGCCGGCATTTTGTCCGGCACGGGCAACTTGGTGAAGACGGGCGCTGGCACGTTGTCGCTTTCCGGCGAGAGCACCTTTACCGGCGATACCATTATTAATGAAGGCGCCATCAAGCTGATTGGTAATGACTCCCTTGGCTCCTACAATTTGCAGAACAGCACGGTGTATCTGAATGTGGATTACGGGCTGGATGTGTCAGCCGTGGATGATGTCTTTGTGGGCAGCCTGGCCGGTAGCGGCAATGTCAATATCGATCAAATAACCTACACGCTGAGTAACGACGATACGGTCACCTTTTCGGGTGCGCTGACGAATGCGAGTTCCAGCAGCGGGGTTTATAAATATGGTTCGGGGGACTGGACGCTGACTGCGGCTGGTCACGATGGCGGCGATCTAGAGGCCTACGATGGTTCGGTGATCCTTGATGGCGCCTCGGGTGAATTCAGGTCGCTCTCAAGCTATGCCACGGGTTCACTCATTGTTCAAAACGGAGCTGACCTCACACTCACGAATTACATGACTAGTAGTAATACGCTGTATATTACCGGTGCGGGAACATCGGTCGACATCGCGACTACTTTAACTTCTTTCGGTGAGCTGAACATCGAAGACGGGGCGAACGTTTCTGCGGCGGATTTAATTGTCAATTCTGGTAACGAATTAATCGTGGACGATGCGCAGCTGTCGGCGGGCTTTCTCACTGGTTTCAATAATTCCAGTATCCGGATCACGGACCCGCTGGGCGCGTCGGCCCTGACGCTGGGCAATGACACCTACGATGGCATCTCGCCGACCGTCATTTCCGATGGCGCTGGTGGCGCTGGCTCAGTCACGAAGGTTGGCAGCAATGTGCAAGTCTTCTCCTCGAACCAGACCTATACGGGCGGCACTTCCATCTACGGCGGCACGCTGCAACTCGGCAATGATTCGACGGCTGGCTGGCTGGTGGGCGATGTCTACACGGGCGACGCCGACAGCAACGGCGTTCTGGCCTTCGCCCGCAGTGACGATGTCACCTTCAGTAATGTGATTTCCGGCTCGGGCGGCATTACCCAAGCGAGCAGCAGCACGCTCACCTTAACGGGCGCCAATACCTTTACCGGCGGGACGACCATTTACTCCGGCGGCGTCATTCAGGTGGGCGACGGCGGAACCTCTGGCTGGATTGGCGGGGATGTAGTCAACGACGGCGAATTGATCTTCAACCGGTCGGACGACATCAGCTACGGCGGCGTGATCAGTGGCGCCGGTGATTTGACCAAAAACGGCGCAGGCGACCTTACGCTGAACGGCGCCAACACCTTCAGCGGCGACACCACCATCGGCAGCGGCAAGATCATCCTGGGCGATGGCCTGGCCCTGCAGAATAGCAACGTCACCGTCGACACGGATGACAGCCTCGACTTCAACGGACTTTCTGCGGTGACCCTCGGTCGTTTGAATGGCAGTGGCGACATCGATATGGGGGCGGCCGCGCTCACGGTCGGCGGAAACGACAGCGAAGACGCCATGTATACTGGCGCGTTGTCGGGAACCGGTAGCCTGACCAAAACTGGCAGCAACGTGTTTATCCTGATTGGGGCTAACACCTTTACCGGCGGCGTCACGATCTCCGATGGCACGCTCGCCGTGGCCAATGTCGGGTCGAGCCTGTCGATTTCCGGCGATGTGTTAAACAATGGCGAGCTCGATTTCACGACGGACCAGGCGCTTACCTTTGACGGGCTTATCAGCGGCACGGGCGCCGTGTCGATTGGCGGTTCCGGGCTCACGCTGACGGCGGCCAATACCTACTCCGGCGTGACGTATGTGAACAGCCCGCTGACCCTGGGCAATGCCCTGGCCTTGCAAAACAGCACGGTCGATATCTGGCAGGACGATCTGCTCAATGTGAACGGCTACAACGCGACTCTGGGTGGCATCAAAGCCTCGGGCAGTCTCGACTTTGGCGCGACCTCGCTGACCGTTGGCGGCAATGGCGACTCGACAACCTACGGCGGCGTCTTGTCCGGCAGCGGCGGCCTGACCAAGGAGGGCGACGGCACGATCATCTTTAATAATGACAACGACTTCACCGGCGGCTTAACCATCAATAGCGGCGCGATTCAGCTCGGCGAAGGCGGGACGAAAGGTTGGATGAGCAACGATGTCGTGAACGATGGCACGCTGATCTTTAAGCGCTCGGACGACGTGACCTTCAGCAACCTGATCAGCGGCTCAGGCGGGGTCACGCAGGACGGCACGGGCAGCCTGACGCTGACCGAGGTCAACACTTTTAGCGGCGATACCGCTATCAACGCCGGCTCTATTATCCTCGGCAATGCGCTGGCTTTGCAAAACAGCACGGTCTACATCAACGTCGATAACGGCCTCAACCTCAACAGCCACGACGCCACACTCGGCGGCTTGGGCGGCTCGGGTAATTTGGATGTCGATACGACTTCGCTAACCTTTGGTTCCAACGACGACTCAACGACCTATAGCGGCATCCTTTCCGGCACGGGAACGTTGACGAAATATGGCGAAGGTTCGACTGCGTTGACCGGCGATAATACCTTCTCCGGCACGCTGAATATCGATGAAGGCGAAGTCATTGCGGGAACCGCGAATGCGCTTACTTACGCGACGGTCGCGGTCAACGTCGATAGCGGCCTAAACGTGGATGGCGTGGGAAGCGTCATGAGTCTGGGCGCTCTCTCGGGCAGTGGCGACATCACCTTCAGCAATGTAGATATCCTCGTCGGCTACAACGATACGAACTCCACATACACGGGCGCGATCACTGGCGGAATTGGTCTTTATAAATACGGTTCGGGCGTGTTGTACCTCACGGGACAAGACTATGACGCCCATGATGTAGTCATTGAAGACGATGGCGTTATTGTGTTCGATGGCGTGACGGGCGACTTCAATGAGATTGTCGTGGATAATGCGAATGCCGGCTTCTCCGCGATTAATGGCGCCGATATCACCGCCACGGGCATCATCAACTCGGGCACATTAACGCTCGATAACACGCAGGTGACCATGGGCGACAGTGGTGAATTTATTGCGCTCGGCGATGTCACTTCGCTCCTGAATGGTTCGTCTGTTTCAACGGGTTATACCTACGTCGACACGGAGCAAAATCTTACGCTGATGTCGTCCTCGCTTGCAACCAACCGGTTGGACGGCGATTCCACCAGCAGCATTCTTATCTCCGATCCCACCAGCGGCGGCTCGGCTTTGACCGTGGGCGCCAACGACGAAAGTTCGTCTTACGCGGGCTCGATTCAAGATTCTGACGCCGGCGGCAGCTTGACCAAAGTTGGCGCGGGCACGCTGACCCTGAGCGGAGCCAATACCTACACGGGCGGCACGACCATCAGCGGCGGTTCGCTGCAAATCGGCAATGGCGGCACAACGGGCTCCATTGCGGGGGACGTCTTGAATAACGGCACGCTCATCTTCGACCGCGCAGACGCAATCACGTTTGCCGGTCTCGCCAGCGGCTCGGGCGGGTTGACGCAAAACGGCGCCAGCAGCCTCACGCTCACCGCCGCCAACACGTTCTCCGGTGAGACGAACATCAATGCCGGATCCATCATCCTCGGCAATGCGCTGGCTTTACAAAACAGCACGGTGTCGATCAATGTCGATAACGGGCTCGACGTAAATGGCTACAACGCATCGCTCGGCAGCTTGGTGGGCAGCGGCGCTCTCGACTTCGGCGCGAACGCTTTGTCGGTCGGCAGCAATGGTGAGTCGACTGCCTACTCGGGCGTATTGTCCGGCTCGGGCAGCTTTAATAAATATGGCGCGGGCACGCTCACGATGAGCGGAGCCAGCGACTACACCGGCGGCACAAATATCTACGCGGGCGCCATCTCGGTCGACTCGGTTGCCGATCTTGGTGATGCATCCAGTGGCTTGCTGCTCGATGGCGGCTCACTGAATATCACGGGGTCGGATCGCTCCATTGCGCGCGATGTGACCATCGGCGCCAGCGGTGGGACGATCCACGCGAGCGGTTTGGTCACGCTCAACGGCGACTTGGCGCTCAATGGAAATACGGTGACGATGGCGAACGGACTTTACCTCGGCACGGAGTCTTCGCTTGAAACTTACGGCACGATTGCCGGGCGCATCAGCGGCTCAGCGGAAAGTGCGATCGCAGCCTCAGGCGGCGATTTGACCTTGGGCGACAGCAGCAGCTTCACCGGTTTCAATCACGCGGGAACGCTCGATGCCGGGGCCAACAGCGTGACCCTCAACTCACGTGGCTTTGCCAACCTCGGCGTTTACACTTCGGTTTCCGGCGGCTCAATCAATGCGGCTAACGGCGTTGCGCTGGGGGTAGGAGACAACCTCGAAGGCAGCGGCTCGGTCAACGCCAAAGTGGCCGCCGCCAGTGGTTCGACGATTTACGCCACGGGCGATTTAACCTTGGGCGACGCCAGCTCGACTTCCGGCTTCTCCAGCAGCGGCGAGCTGTATGTTGGCTCGAATGCAGTGACCATCAACGATGCCAACCAGGCCGGCCTCGGCACCTATACCGAGATGGGCGGCGGCATTTTTACCGCGGTCAACGGCCTCGTGGTGGACTTCGAAGACAGCGTGATTGGCTCCGGCGATATCGTGGTCGGCGACACCTCGGCGACGTCGTTCATTAACAACGGCTACGTCGAAGGCACGGGCGATGGCCTGTTCTTCGATGGCTACGTGAAGGGCGTGGGAACCTTCGCGGGCACGGTCGGTTTCTCCGGCACGCTGGCCCCGGGCCTCAGCCCCGGCGGCATGTATTTCGACAACCTGACCTTGACCAATACTTCCACGCTGGCGATGGAGCTCGGCGGCTGGACGCGCGGCACGGAATACGACTTTATCGACGTAACGAACGCCCTGACGCTTGACGGCGACTTGGTCGTTACGCTCTATGGCGGCTTCACGCCCGAGGAGACCGGCACGTTTAACATCCTCGATTGGGGCACGATCAGCGGAACCTTCGCGAGCATCGCCTTGCCCGACCTGCCGACTGGCTACTATTGGAGCGTCGACGATCTTTACACGACAGGCGACCTATCCATCGTCGTGCCCGAGCCACAAACGTATGCGATGCTCATCGGCGCGGGCGCTTTGCTGGCAGTCTTCGTCAAGCGCCGTCGCCGTTCCGGTTTGGCGAAATAACGCGACCGGCCCGCTCTGGGCTCGATGCTGAAAACGCTTGCCCGCGGTTGACTTCTCGCGTGTGCTGTCTGCCTTTTCGTCATGGCTTACGACTTCACCCGCATCCTCGACCGCTCCAACACCGGCTCCCTCAAATGGGACAAATACGCCGGCAGCGATGTGCTGCCCCTGTGGGTGGCCGACATGGATTTCGTTTCCGCGCCCGAGGTCCTCAGTGCGCTGACCGAGCGCGTGAACCACGGCGTGATGGGCTACACCAAGCCAAACGCCGAAGTCGTCGACGCCGTGCTGGCCTACCTGTACCGCGTGCATGGCTACGAGACCAAAGCCGAGTGGCTGCATTGGCTGCCCGGCGTGGTGCCTGCGCTCAACGTGGCGGCCCGCGCCTTTGGCGAACCCGGCGACGCAATCATCACCTGCACGCCGGTTTACCCGCCGTTTCTCTCGTGCGGCCCCTGGCAGGGCAAGGAATGCATCACCAGCCACCTGAAGCTGGCCGACGGCGAGTGGACGTTTGACTTCGACGACCTCGAAGCGAAGGTGACCCCAAAAACGCGCACCTTCATCTTGTGCAATCCGCACAACCCGGTCGGCCGCGTTTACCGCGACGAAGAGCTGCTGGCATTGGTTGAGTTCTGTAAGAAGCACGACCTCGTCCTGATCTCCGACGAGATTCACTGCGACCTGATTTTCGCCGGCCACAAGCACCGCATGACGGCCACACTCAGCGATGAGATCGACGATATGACCGTCACCCTCAACGCGCCGAGCAAGACGTATAACATTCCCGGACTCGCCTGTTCGTTTGCGGTGATTAAGAATCCGCAGCTGCGGGCAAGGTTCCAGCTCGCCGCACGTGGGTTCATCACCGAGGTGAATCCGTTCGGCTACGTCGGTTGCGCCGCTGCCTACAATCATGGCGAGCCTTGGCGCCAGGCGCTCATTGAACACCTGACCGCCAACCGCGATTACCTCTATAACTTTGTATCGCAAAGTTTGCCGGGCATTGAGTTCCAGCAAAAAATGGAGGCCACCTATCTCGCATGGATGAACGTGGAAGGCCTCAAGGCCAAAGGCGTGGAAAACCCGCATGCGTTCTTCGTGGAAAACGGCGTGGGCCTCTCGCCGGGCTCGGACTTCGCTGACGGCAATTATCTGCGCCTGAACTTCGGCTGCCCACGCTCAATCCTCGAGCAAGCGCTCGAACGCATGGCCAAGGCCGTGGCAAAGCTGTAAGTTATTTTTAGCCGCGGATAGACGCAGATTGAACGCGGATGCATTGAGGCAGTGTGAATTTCTCACAGAACCACGGAGACTTAGAGCTGGACTTCTTTAGCAATATGAGAATGCATGCACTTTTAGGATAAATTGTTTCGCAGGAGTCCGTGTTCAATCCGCGTCTATCCGCGGCTAAATTATTACGCATTGACATACAGTTGTCGCGGGGCATGCTCCGCTGCGCAATGTTTGCACCGAAACACGTCAACCTTTGGACCGTCGCCGTTCGTATTTGGAACGCGGAGGCTTCTGTGGTGCGTGTGTAGTTAACACCAGCAGGGGCCTTAACCGGATGGCCCCTGGATTTTTGCAAACTTCGTTTCTCAGGGTAACCATTTGGTCAGGCGCTCCACCGTCGACCCATGATCGCCAGAATAATCCGTTTACCCGCAGTGAATCTCAGCGCAACCGCGCAGGGTGTCTTGATGATGCTCGCTTCGGTCGTGCTCTTCAGCCTGAACTGCCTCATTGTGAAATACCTGGGGCAGCGCGGGGAGGTCTCGTTCTGGGCGGTTAACTTTTACCGTGGGGTGGCCGGGACGGCGTTTGCAGTCTTCCTCGCCGGCGCGGGTGCGCGGCAGGTGCTGCGGGTTTTCTACAAGCCGCTATTGATCCTGCGTGGCATCCTTGGTGGCGTGGCCTTGGCCATGTTTTACGTGACTGTGTTCCATATGGACCTCGGGACCGCGAGTGTGCTCAATTTGACCTACGTCTTGTGGGGCACACTGTTTGCAGCGCTGTTTTTGGGCGAACACCTGAACCGCAAGCAAATGCTCGGCCTCGTGCTGGCCTTTAGCGGCATCCCGATTCTTTGTGGATTTTCGTTGGCGGGCATCGGCGTTTATCACCTGATCGCAATCGGCGGAGCCATCGCCGCGGGTGGTATCGTGATGCTGATTCGCTTTTTGGTGCGCACCGAAAACAGCACCACGATCTACGCCGCGCAGGCGATTTACGGCATGCTGGTCGCCGTGCCGTTTCTGGGCTTTGCCGATTATGCAGCGGGGTGGGGGAACGTCGCACTCATGCTCGGTGGCGGGGTGCTGGTGGCGGGCGGTCAGATGATCATGACGCTCGGCTACTCGCGCTTGTCAGTGGCCAAGGGCGCGTCGGTTCAGCTCATCCTGCCCATTCTTAACGCCGTTGGCGGCATGGTTTTCTTTCACGAAACCTATGGACTGCCGATCATCCTGGGCAGCGCGCTGATCCTGCTCGGCAGTGGCGTGGTTGTCCGTCAAAAGGGAAAGTAATGCAATGATACCATTGGGCTACGCCGTTGGCTGGCCTGCGACTTCGAGCGTCGTTTCCAGCCTTTGCCAACGTTCCGGGGCCAAGTGGCAATCGGTGAAACGAAACCACTGGCTGGGGCAGATTACGATGCTGTCTGCCTGCTCGGCCAGCCACGCCGCCCACCAACTGTAGCTGCTGTTGGACAGAATAAAATGCCGACAGCGCTGCATGATGGCGTGCTCGACGTATTCCTCTAAATTGAGTTGGGAGACGGGAATGATCTCGTATGAGCTATCCAGATTTTCGATGGCCCAGCCGATGTCATCGGAGAAGAGCAGGCAGCGCACCCGCGACTGGCTTTGCTGGGCAAGTCGCTCCAGCGCGTAGCGATAATAACTCACCGGGCAGTTCCCGTGCTTGGCGGCGACTTCCGGCTTTTTAATCAAATCACCCCGGCGCACGTGCAGGCAGGTCCACGCCTCATCCATGGAGATGTTTAGTGTTTCAATGGCTGCATAGACGGCTGCCTGGCCGCTTGGTTTGAGCGCGAGGGAGGCTTTGATTTCGTCGGCGTATTCCTTGAAGTAGCGTTCGTCCTGCCAGTAGCCGTCGAGGTAAATATGCTTGGGCAAATCATGGAAGCTGGCGTCGTAAGACGGGTCGTCTCCCGCCGAATGCGTGGCGAGTTGGCCATGGATCGCATCGAGCAGCAAGCCGGGTATTTTATCGCGCAAGCCCAGCCGCTGGTGCAGGCCAATACGCCGGAGCTGCACGGGCTCAAGCGCGTCAAATGGCAGGCGATACTTGTCCATCAGCATGCGCCGCTCACCGAGAGAAAAAATGGCCGAACAATCAAACTTCAGCGCGACCCGGTGCCTTTTTGCCAATGCATAACCCGCCGCATATTGAAACAGCTGATTGCCCAATCCACCGTTGAGTTTTACAATTACCAAAGCCCGCCAATCATCCGCTCTGCGGTGCAGATTGGTCAATTCATTTTCCACGAACCCGCGTGTCTCACTTCGGTTGATTCGGATAGCGCAAACCCCGTTTGTGCGGCCACCATCCCGCCATTGACGACATGACCAACGTTCGCTCAAATGGCGATCACTTCGAGAAATAATATTATGAAAACCACACCCATTTCCGCATACGAAACGACGAAGGGCATGATCTACTTCCCGCGCATGCTGGACAAGATCCGCAAGCATGCGCGCGGCGAGCTGCGCGAAGACTTTATCGAAAATCTCGGTAAGGGCTTCGATGAACGCTGCGCGGCCTTCCTGCGCGTGCCTTACGACGCGCTCGTCACCAAGACGCTTGAAGGAGGCTCCGATGAGGAAGTGCTCGACTGGTGCTTTGCCACGGGCCGCGAGCTCAGCGAACTCGACATCGCCATCTGGAACGACTACCTGCGTAAGCGCGGTCAAAACGACCCGGCCGCAGAAATCGTCGCCCGCCGCAAAGCTGAGAGCGGCCTCGCCGACCGCGACGAGATTCAAACCATGGTGGAATACTTCGAGTACGACGAGGGACGGAAGTCGTAGCGTACAGGCACGCCATACGCCATTCGAAGCAACTGAAGCAATGGAGCCAACCGAACCAACTGAGCAAAAATAGAGTTTCCTATACGGTTGTTTTGCAAAAGCCTACTCGGGTTTTTCCCAAAAGCCACCACTGTTGTTTGTTCAACAACAGTAGTGTTGTTGAGGCAACACAGCCTCGGTTGTCGTACAAACACAAGTGCGGTTGTTTTTGAGTCTCTGCCTAAGCGTTTTCTACGAAGCGGCGACGACAGAGCGTCGCCCTCCAAGGCAATGCGACGCAACAAATGGAGGGCGACGCTCTGTCGTCGCCGTATGAACTTGATATGCACTACATAATATCCACCATCAGGTTTTCATGCCGGACACTACCGTAATTCTGATACTCGCGGCACCGGCGCTTTTGGCTATCTTCGCTGGGAGCTTTTTGTTGAGGCGAGCCTGGTTGCTGCCTGCACGCTTGCCCGAAGAGTTTGCGCTCGCGGTGGCGTGGGTCTTTGTCGTTGGTAGCTTGTTCTGGCTGGGCGTATTTTTGAGTGGCTCGACATTCCTCGGGTTTGGCGCTCCCTGGACTTGGTTGACGGCGGCTCACTTTGCCTTTGCGGGCTTCGGCGCCTTAACCGTGACTGCGCTATCGTGTCGGGTGGTGTCGAGCCAGCGGGCTTTGAGCATCCTGCGCATCCTCGTGGTGGTGCATCCCATTATCTACTTGGTGACCGCCGCTGGCATCACGGGCATTCCTTACTGCGATGAAGTGGGCGCAGCGGTCTACGAAGTCCTATTCGTCACACAGTTGGCAGCTGTCGTCTGCGGTCGGCCGACTCGCATGGCGCGTGGTCCCCGGATGCTGCTCATGGTGGCCTTGGCCGTGCCCGTGGTGACGCTGATTCCCGCTCTGGCGTGGGCGTTCGGTCGTCCGCTGTTCGACATCGCAGGCATGGTGCGGTATCATGGCACCGTCAATGCCGTTGGTCACGTTGGCTTGGGGCTGGTTGCATTTGCCTGGGGGCGTCCGCGTCCTCAATTGACTAAGACATAAATGGACCAATGAGTATCTTCAGCTTCCATCTTGTAGCAACGACACCAACGACGACGTTAGCAGCTTTTTGTCGACCGCCCGCGCGAAATTATATCGCAGGTTTGCGTCACTGTGAATGCCTGTCGGCCATGACGCTCGGTGCGCCGATTGCCTCGCCTGCTAGAATGCAACTACGGAACCTGGCCTTTTTCGCTTACTGGGATGATGAGCGTGCGCTGGACGCCTTTATGGCAGACTCGAAACTGGGGCGCGTCTTGGCGGATGGTTGGCATGTGCGACTGGAGTTTCTTCGGCGTTGGGGAAGCTTTGCAGATATCAATGATCTGCCTGCGAACTTGGAGGAAACCGACCCGGCTTTGCCGGTGGTCGCAGTGACGCTTGCCCGATTACAGTTGCCGCAGCTCGCGCGGTTTATTCGCTGGGGAAAACCAGTGGAAGAGCAAGTGCGCGATCACCCAGGCACGACGCTGGCTTTAGCCGCGATTCGTCCGCCGCGCACCTTTAGCACGTTTTCGGTGTGGCGCTCACAGCAGGAGATGACGGATATGGTGCACGGTAAGCGGGCTCAAGCCGGGGCTGATCGCCACGTCAACGCCATGGCTGAGCGCGATCGAAAAGACTTTCACCACCAGTTTATCACGCTGCGCTTTAGGGCGATTTCCGAGCACGGCGAGTGGCAGGGACGGAGCGGAATTGTTCCGCAGGATGGCAATTGAGTTGGATCGTCTACTTGCCTCTTCGTGGGTAGGGGCGGTTGCCCTCAACCGTCCGGTTTCAGTTACATGGCCCAGCTAACGCGGCGGACGGTTGAGGCAACCATTCCCGCTCCACCCAATATTCTTGCCGCTGCGCGAGCAACCGGCTACGACAAACGGTTTTTCCATGAACTCCGACGTCTCCATCGAATCCCTGGCGCTGCCACATGTGGCCGCGATGCACGCGTATGTGCCGGGTATGCAGCCGACCGAATCCGGCTGGGTAAAACTCAATACGAACGAGAATCCCTTTCCGCCGAGTCCGAAAGTCATTGAAGGCATCCAAGCGGAGCTGGCCAGTGCGGCCAAGGGCCTCCGGCTTTACCCGAATCCGACCAGCGCGCCGCTGCGCAAGGCGCTTGCCGCGCATCATGGCCTGGCGCCCGAGCAGGTGCTCGCCGGGAATGGCTGCGATGACGTGCTCAATATGCTGATGCGCGTGTTTGTGGATAAGTCGAAGCCGGCTGGGATGACCGTGCCCAGCTATTCTTTATACACGGTGCTGCGCAACATCCAGGGTGCCGAGATGATCGAGGTCGAGTTCGACCGCAGCTTCGCGCTGCCGATGGACGCCATTGCCAACTCCGGCGCGAACATCTTCTTCCTCACGTCGCCGAATGCGCCTACGGGCGTCGCGTTCAAGCCGGCGCAGGTGAAGGAGCTGTTGGGCAAGTTCCCCGGCATGCTGGTGGTCGACGAAACCTACGCGCCGTTTGCGGAGGAGGACTGCGTGTCCCTGCTTGCCGACAACCCGCGCCTGGTGATCGTGCGCAGCTTTTCCAAGGCTTACGCGCTTGCCGGCATGCGAGTGGGCTATGCGATGGCGTGCCCTGAGGTCATTGACCTGCTCGACCGCGTGCGCGACAGCTACAACCTCGACCGCTTGGCGCAGGCTGCGGCGGTGGCGGCGATTGGCGACCAGGCGTATTATCAAGGGAAGATTGCCGAGATCAAGCAGCTCCGCGACGCAGCGACTGCCGACTACGCGCAGCGCGGCTGGTATGCTTTTCCGACCGAGGCGAACTTCCACTTTGTGGAGCCGAAGAATGCGGCGGGCGAGACGGGCAAGGCTGTTGCGCAGGACCTTTTCCAGTTCCTCACGGACAACAAAATCCTCGTGCGTGCGTTCCCGAACCACGCCTTGACTCAATCATTCCTTCGCATCAGCGTGGGCAGCGCTGAAGAAATGAACCGTCTCGGCGAAATTTTGGACCAATGGCAGAAGAAGTAACCAACTCCGCGCGCACGGCGACCATCAAGCGCGACACGAAGGAAACGCAGATCGAGCTCACCATCAACTTGGATGGCGTGGGCGAGTCGTCCATTGACACGGGCGTGCCGTTCTTCGACCACATGCTCGACCTCTTTGCGCGCCACGGCTTGTTCGACCTGGAGGTCAAGGCCACGGGCGACATCGAGATCGACTACCACCACACGGTGGAAGACGTGGGCATCGTGCTCGGCGAAGCGGTCAAGCAGGCCGTCGGCGACAAGCGCGGCATGAAGCGCTACGGGTTCTTCATCCTGCCGATGGACGAGTGCCTCGCGCAGGTGGCGATCGACCTGTCCAACCGCCCGATCTTCCGCTACAAAGTGGAGTCGAGCAATGTGATGATCCGTGATTTCAATATCGCGCTGGTCAAGGAGTTCTTCCAGGCGTTCACCAACGCCGTGGGTGCCAACCTGCACATGAAGCTCGAATATGGTGAGGAGCCGCACCACATCGCCGAGTCGCTCTTTAAATGCTTTGGCCGCGCGCTGGACGCCGCGACGCAGCTCGATCCGCGCCTGGGCGACCGTTTGCCCAGCACGAAGGAAGCCTTGTAATGTCGGCGCCGAAACTCGCGATTATCGATCCCGGCATGGGCAACCTGCGCAGCGTCATGCGCGCGTGGGAGCACGTGGGCGCGGACGTCTATTTAGCCGACTCTCCGGATAAGGTCGGGGAGCCGGCGGGCCTTGTTTTCCCGGGGCAGGGGGGCATGCCTCACTGTATGGATGCGCTGCGCCAAACCGGCTTTGCGGCAACTATTAGCGAATGGATTAAGGCGGATAAGCCCTACTTTGGTATCTGTCTGGGCATGCAGGCGCTCTTCGAATACAGCGAAGAAGGCGACTCTGAGGCGCTGGGCATTTTTTTCGGAAAGGTAAAAAAGTTCCGGTTGCCGCCGGAGTATAAAATTCCGCATATGGGCTGGAACGCCGTTGAATTCAAGGATCCGGCGGATCAGTCCGTTGCAGGGCTCGAAAGCGGTGATCAATTTTATTTCGTGCACAGCTATCGCGTGGAAACCGACGACGCGGATCTGATCTGGGGCGAGACGGAGTATGGCGAGCGTTTCGTGAGCGCAGTGCGGCGCGGAAATTGCTTTGCTACCCAGTTCCACCCGGAGAAAAGCCAATCCAAAGGCTTGCAAATCTACCGCAACTTCGTGGAAGCTATTCGTTCCCGTTAGCACAGCTTATTTCATTATGGACGACACCGCCACTATTCGAATTGGTAACGAAAACTATACCCTCCCCATCCTAGTCGGAACGGAGGGCGAGCGCGCGATTGATACCCGCAAGTTGCGCGCGCAGACCGGATGCGTCACTTACGACGAAGGCTATGGCAACACCGGCTCCTGCCAAAGCAAGATCACCTTCATCGACGGTGAAAAGGGCATCCTGCGCTACCGCGGTTACCCGATTGAGGAGATCGCCGAAAATTCCAACTTCGTCGAGGCCGCCTACCTCACCGTTTATGGCGAGCTGCCGAAGGCCGAAGAGCTGCGCAACTATTCCCGCCGCATCCTGCGCGGTGCCTCGATCCACGAGGGCATGAAGAATCTCTTCAACGGCTTTCCCACCAACGCGCACCCGATGGTCATCCTCTCCGCGCTGCTCAATACCTTGGGCAGCTACTACCCGGAGCTGGCGACCAACGACCGCGCCAAGGACCTGGAAAACTTTGATGACGCCGCCGCGACGCTGCTTTCCAAGGTGCGCACCGTCGCCGCCATGAGCTACCGCATGAAGCAGGGCCTGCCGTTCATCGCGCCCAAGCCCAAGCTTTCCTACTGCGCGAACTTCCTGCACATGATGTTCTCCGAGCCCTACAACGACTACGTCCTCCATGACGACGTTGTCAATGCGCTCGATTTGATCTTCCTCCTGCACGCCGACCACGAGCAAAACTGCTCCACCTCCACCGTTCGCATGGTGGCCTCCGGCGGCGCGAACCTCTTTGCCTCGGTTTCCGCTGGCGTCTGCGCCCTGTGGGGCCCACTGCATGGCGGCGCGAACATGGCCGTGGTCAAGATGCTGCAAGACATCCACGACGCGGGCGACGACGGCTCGGACTTCATCGAAAAGGCCAAGACCGGCGAAACCCGTCTCATGGGCTTCGGTCACCGCGTCTACAAGAACTACGACCCGCGCGCGAAGATCCTCGGCGAAGCCGCCGAAAAGGTGCTGGCCGCGATGAACATCAACGACCCGCTGCTCGACATCGCCCGCCGCCTCGAAACCAAGGCCCGCGAGGACGACTACTTCGTCAGCCGCAACCTTTACCCGAATGTCGACTTCTACAGCGGCATCATCCTGCAAGCCATCGGCATCCCGCTGGACATGTTCACGGTTATCTTCGCCATCGGCCGCATGCCGGGCTGGATAGCAAACTGGAAGGAGCTCGCCGAGAGCGGTGCCCGCATCCACCGTCCGCGCCAGATCTACCAAGGTGCCACTCAGCGCGCCTACGTGAAGATGGATGACCGCAAATAGCGGAGCTATTTGCGGAGATTAAAGAGAGCAAATTAAAGATTAAAGTCCGGTGGTAACGCCGGACTTTTTTCGTGTGATGGCGGAACGCGAATTTCCACATTCGCTTACATTCCATCTAACCAAAGGTAGGGCGCAGTCTCCAGACAAGCCGCAGCGCTGGAGTTCGATAGTATTTTTATACTTGGTCCATCGCGAGCAGTGCATTTACACGAAAGTGAGCAGCAAATTACCGATAATAATTTCGTGGTTTTACCGCTGTTTGCCAACTGAAATGACTTTTTCTAGTAATTCCTTGGAGCTAATTTGTCCTGTCGATCATGAGTTATTCACAGGTATATGTGATTAAGTTCTTAGTGCGTTTTTCTTTACGGAAGAAAATAGGTTATTCACACTTATTCACATTACCAGTAAGTCGGTTACACAAATCAACCCTCAACGGAGGAAGAAGATGGATCATTTGATCATCGTTCTAGTTCTAATCCTTCTCCTGATCTTAGCAGTACGGGAAAGGTGTTGAACTCGGCCCCCTAACAAGGGGGCCATCTCCGAGGAGGGCTGTTGTAAAGATGATTTCTATCTGACCTTTTGAGTCAATCCGGATTGTATTAAGAGTGTAGCCACTCCAGCGTAGTGGCTTGTCTAGAGACTGCGCCCTACCTTTGGTTAGATGGAATGTAAGCGAATGTGGAAATTCGCGTTCCGCCACTCCGGCGAATTACTCCACCTCGACGATCATCTGGATCTCGACGGTCGTGTCCTTCGGCAGGCCGCTGACGGCCACGGCGGCGCGGGCGTGCTTGCCCTTTTCGCCGAGGGCGGCGACGAGGAGGTCCGATGCGCCGTTGATGACGGCCGGGCTGTCACTGAAGCCTTCGTCGGCGTTGACGAAGCCGTTGACCATGACCACTTGCTTGATCTTGTCGAGGCTGCCGATGGCGGACTTCACCACGGCGAGCGAATTGAGTGCACAGACGGCGGCGGCGTCCTGGCCGAATTTCAGGTCGCGCAGTTTGCCGACCTTGCCGGTGTGGGTCATTTCGCCCTTCTGCATGCAGATGGCACCGGAGACGTGCAGCACATTGCCCACGCGGGTGAAAGGCACATAACTGCCAGCGGGGGCCGGCGCGGCCGGCAGTTCATGACCAAGTTCCTGGAGGCGGGCTTCGATTGACATGGGGCTATGGAAAGGAAAAAGGAAAAAGATTAAAGGAAAAAGGGTGAAGCGGGGTGTAGTCTGTGGTGAATGCGGTTGAAAATCAGGGCGTTGTGGGTATGGTTTCGTTATGGCCGAAGTGGAACATGGAATGACCTTAGCCACCGATATTACGGCGCTGGAGCTGCTGGCCCCCGACGGGGAACGGGTGTCGGTGGGGGCGCTGGTTGCTGATTCGCCGACTGTCTTTGTGTTTTTGCGGCACTTCGGCTGCCTGGCTTGTCAGGAGCATGTGGCGCTGTGGAAGCCGCGCTTGGCGGAGTTTGCCTCGGCCGGCGCGGTCGTCATTTTTATTGGCAATGGGGACACCAAGCAACTGCGCGAGTTTGTCCAAAAGACCGGATTGGTGGACCAGCCCGCGGCGGCCTACACCGACCCTGAGAAGCGGTTTTACGATGTGCTGGGCATGGAGAATTCCCTGGCATCGGTGCTCAGCCCGGGGGCAATGTTCAATGCGGTGCGCGCGCTGGGGCGTGGGCACTTGCAGACTTCGGTGCAGGGCGATCCGACGCAGCAGGGTGGGGTGCTGATTGTCGATTCGGCCAAGCGGGTCCAGCTTTTGCATCGCGAAGCGCGGCTCGGTGATTACCTGCCAGTCGAACAGGCCTTAGCCAAGGTGAAGGAGTTGGGCTAAAGCGCGAGCCGGTCGAGCGCGATTTTGACGACGACTTTCTTCACGCTCACGGATATATTTCCGGGATTGAGCGCGGGCATGTGGGCATCCTGTGGCAGGAGCAGGGCAAAGGTTCCGGGCTCCATGGTTAGCTGGAGCTTGGCGGTGCTTTCGTATTGGTAAAATTCCACATCCTTTTCCGCAGAGTAAGGCGTCTTGACCGAAAGCGTATGCGTAGGATAGACCGCGATTCGCTCGGCTTCTACGAGGGACATTTGGATATCGGCAAATTTTCGGTGTGCTTCGAGAATGGCGTCGGGTGCGTCGGCGGCTTTGGTATCGTAGGTCATCACGCGGGCAAAAAGCGTGTCGCCATCAATCGGGTATTCGCCGTCCGGCGTGTGGGGCCCGATGCCGGTCAAAAAAGCAAAGGCCCGTTCCCAATCCTCGCCCAGGGAGTAAGTCTGCCAGTTGGAAATGTGGTCAACGATCATGGGGACAGGTCAGTGTATTCCATGCATAAACGCAAGCTGGCTCGCTGGCTAAAGCTAAGCGGCACAAAAAAATCCGGCTTGGCAGAATTCAATCCACCAAGCCGGACTTTAATTTTTAATTTGTTTACTTTAATCTCCGCGCCAGCGGCGCGGCTAAAGCTCGCGGGCGAACTCTTGCAGGGAGCGCACTTCGAGTGGGCTTTCCTTGAGGGCCTTGATGCCGTTGAGCGCGCCTTCGGCGAAGCTGAGTGTCGTCATGATGCACACCTTGCGGAGCACGGCCTCTTCGCGAATCTGGTTCTCGTCGAGGCGCGGGGTCTGGCCGCTGGGCGTGTTGATGATCAGCTGCATCTGGCCGTTCTTGAGCATGTCGAGCACGTTCGGGCGGGCACCCTCACTGAGCTTGAATAGGCGCTGGACTGGGATGCCGGCTTCTTCGAGCACGGCGGCGGTGCCGGAGGTCGAGTGGATCTTGAAGCCGAGCTTGTCCAGCTCGCGAGCCAGCTCGACTGCGCGCGGCTTATCGCGATCGCGGACGGACAGGAAGACGTTGCCTTCGGTCGGCAGGGCGGGCTGGGCCGCCATTTGGCTCTTGGCGATGGCCAGGCCGAGGTCGTAATCGAGGCCCATGACTTCACCCGTGGAGCGCATTTCCGGAGACAGCGTGATCGCAGCACCCGGGAAGCGGACGAACGGGAACACGGCCTCCTTGACGGCCCAATAATGCGGGGTGACTTCTTCGGTGAAGCCGATCTGCTGCAGCGTCTCACCGGCCATCACGCGGGCGGCGTATTTGGCCAGCGGTGTGCCGATCGCCTTGGAAATAAACGGCGCGGTGCGTGAGGCGCGCGGGTTGACTTCGAGGATGTAAAGTTCGTCGTCCTTGATCGCGTATTGGACGTTCATCAGGCCGACGACTTCCAGCTCGCGGGCAAGGTTGTAAGTCGCCTCGCGGACGGTATCGAGCATCTCTTTGGAGAGTGTGTGCGGGGGCATGACCATGGCCGCGTCACCCGAGTGAACACCGGCGTATTCGATGTGCTCCAGCATGCCGCCGATGACGACCGTTTTGCCGTCGCTGATGGCGTCCACATCGAGCTCGATGGCGTCTTCGAGGAACTTGTCGATCAGCACGGGTTTGCCAGGAGCGGCGTCGAAGGCTTCGCGGATCACGCGCTTCATGTCGTCGGTGTTGTAGACGATGAACATGCCGCGGCCACCGAGAACGAAGCTCGGGCGCAGGAGGATCGGGAAGCCAATTTCGCCCGCGAGCTCGTAGGCCTGCTCTGGCGAAAGCGCGGTGGCGTTGCGCGGCTGCTTGAGGCCGACGCGGTCGAGAATTTGCTTAAACAGTTCGCGGTCTTCGGCGGCATCGATCATTTCCGGCGAGGTGCCGATGATGTTCACGCCGTTTTCCTTGAGCTGCGTGGCGAGGTTGAGCGGGGTTTGGCCGCCAAACTGCACGATTGCGGCGCAGCACTCCTCCTGGTGGTAAACTTCGAGCACGTCTTCAAGCGTGAGCGGCTCGAAGTAGAGGCGGTCGGAGGTGTCGTAGTCCGTGGAAACGGTTTCCGGGTTGGAGTTGACCATGACGGTCTCGTAGCCGGCTTCGCGCAGGGCGTAGCTAGCGTGGACGCAGCAGTAGTCAAACTCGATGCCCTGGCCGATGCGGTTCGGGCCGCCGCCGATGATCATCACCTTCTTTGTGTCGGATTTGATGATCTCGTTTTCCGCGCCGTAGGTGGAGTAATAGTAGGGCGTGTAGGCCTCAAACTCCGCCGCGCAGGTATCGACCAGGCGGTAAACGGTATTGATGCCGTGCTCCTCGCGCAGTTTCTTGATGTTGCGGATCTTCGTGTTGACGATGTGGCTGAGCTGGACATCGCTGAAGCCGCTTTCCTTGGCCTGGAGCAGCAGCTCGGGCGTGAGGCCGGAGATCTTGGCATCGCGCAGCTTGAGCTCGAGCTGGACGATTTCCACGAGCTGGACGAGGAACCAGCGGTCAATTTTGGTGAATTCGAAAATCTCGTCGAGCGTCATGCCGGCGAGCACCGCGTAGCGAATGAAGAACACGCGCTCCATGGTGGGCTTGGCGAGACCGGCGCGGATGGCGGTCTTGTCGGGCAATTCGTCGTCGCCGTATTTGCCACCGCCGCCGAAGCCGCGGGCACCGATTTCGAGCGAGCGCAGCGCCTTCTGGAAGGACTCCTTGAAGGTGCGGCCGATGGCCATGGCCTCGCCGACTGACTTCATGGAAGACGTCAAGGTCGGGTCGGCACCCACAAACTTTTCAAAGGTGAAGCGCGGCATCTTCGTGACCACGTAGTCGATGGTCGGCTCGAAGGAGGCCGGGGTCTCGCGGGTGATGTCGTTCTTCAGCTCGTCCATCGAGTAGCCCACGGCGAGCTTCGCGGCGATCTTGGCGATCGGGAAGCCGGTGGCCTTGGAAGCCAGCGCCGAGGAGCGCGATACGCGGGGGTTCATCTCGATGACGATCATGCGGCCGGTTTGTGGATCGACGGCGAACTGGATGTTCGAGCCGCCGGTCTCGACGCCGATGGCGCGGATCACGGCGAACGACGCGTCGCGCATGAGCTGGTATTCCTTGTCAGACAAGGTCATCGCCGGGGCGATGGTGATGGAGTCGCCCGTGTGGACGCCCATCGGGTCAAAGTTTTCAATGGAGCAAATGACGACGCACTGGTCCTTGTGGTCACGCATGACCTCCATTTCGTATTCCTTCCAGCCCAGGAGGCATTCTTCTACGAGCACTTCGTTGACCGGGGAAGCGTCCAGGCCGTAGGCGATCATCTTGTCGAATTCTTCCTTGTTGTAGGCAATGCCGCCGCCGGTGCCGCCAAGGGTGTAGCTTGGGCGGATGATGAGCGGATACTGGCCGATCTCCAGCGCGGCTTCGCGGGCACCTTCGAGGGTGTGAACCGTCTTGGACTTCGGAATGTCCAGGCCGATCTCGATCATGATCTGGCGGAACTTCTCACGGTCCTCGCCGCGTTCGATGGCGTCCTTCTTCGCGCCGATCAGCTCGACGCCGTGCTTTTCGAGGATACCCAGCTCATAGAGCTTGAGGGAGAGGTTGAGGCCGGTCTGGCCGCCCAGGGTCGGCAGCAGCGCGTCGGGCTTCTCGCGTTCGATGATCTTCTCGATGATCTCCGGGGTCAGCGGTTCGACGTAAGTCGCGTCCGCAAAGTCCGGGTCGGTCATGATCGTGGCCGGGTTGGAATTAACCAGGACAACGCGGTAGCCCTCTTCTTTAAGAGCTTTACAGGCTTGGGCGCCAGAGTAGTCGAATTCACAGGCCTGGCCGATGATAATCGGGCCGGAGCCAATGATCAGGATGGTTTCAATGTCGGTGCGCTTGGGCATAGTCGGGTTCTAGATTTGGGCAAAATTTCGCGGAGTTTTGGCATCTAATTGTCCTGGGGCAAGTTTAGTTTAGCGGAAATCGTCTTCCAGGAGGGAAATCGGCGCTCAAGAGCCGCATTTTAACAAGTTATCTTAAGTTTTTTAATTTTTGAACTGGTAAAAATGGCCCTGCCCTTTTGTTTATGAGTATGGATTCAGTAGAGTGTTTCATTGAAGAAAGGCGTGACGAAATCCTGAATAAATGGACTGAAAAATGTCGCCAGCAGGTTTCTGCTGCTCGCGATGCACATTCTTTGGCTCTTATCAATTGCCTGCCTCAGGTTCTTGATGATATACAACTTGCGATTTTGGATGACGCTAAAACCCAGGAGGGGCGTGTATCTGGTGCGAAAAAGTTTAATCTTCTGCACAGTCGGGAACATGGCCGTCAGCGGGCCTCCGTTTCCGGATATACTGCGAAGCAAATCATACAGGAATACCTTCTCCTGAAGCATGTCATCACGGATATGGTCCAGGACATGGATTTGCCGAACCGCACAAACTGCATTGAGGCGGTGAACACAGTGGTCGATTTAAACATCATGGGCGCGGTGGAGGAGTTTACCCACGCCTTGGACGAGGTCCAGAGCACCTTGCTGGGCACGTTGGCGCATGACATTCGAAGTCCGTTAACGGTGGCGACGACTGCGCTCCATCTGCTCTCCGACGAGAATACGCCCAAGAGTGAGCTGAAACCCATGCAAGATATGGCGATCCATAGCTTGCAGCGCGCCACCAACCTGCTGGGCGGTTTGCTTGACACCCTGGCCATCGAAGCTGGCGATGGAGTCATGATGCACTTTGAGCCCGGCGATTACGTGAAAACTTTCAGCATGGCGTGTCGTGATGCCACACAGATATACGACCGCATTGAATATGAGGCACCCGAGGAGCCGTTGGAAGGCGTTTTTGACCCCTCAGCCCTGAGCCGCATCATCGATAATCTGGTGTCCAACGCCATCCGCTACGGCGCTATGGGTAAGCGGATACGCTTAACGATGCGGCAGGATGGCGACAGCGTCTTGCTTTCAGTCAATAATTTGGGAGACCCGATACCCGAGGAGAAGCAAGAACAGATTTTTGAGTTTGTCTCGTCAGATTTTCAATCAACTCAAAGCAAAAACAGCTGGAGTATGGGGCTGACGTTCGTGAAACTCGCTGTGGAAGCGCACGAAGGAGAAGTGGGGATTGAGAGCGATGAAAAGGAGGGCACCACCTTCAGGATTCGCCTGCCACTCAAGGCTAAGGAGCCGGGTAAGGAGCGCACGCAGTTGCTGGTGTAGCGTACCGCTGATACTGGCGCTCGCTGGTCTTTTTACTTGAGCAAACCATCGGCCTTGGCTTGGTCGAGCTTGCCTTTGACAACGGCCCAGATGGCCTCGCTGCCTTTGGCGATGCGGCTGTTGACGGCGTAGACGCTCTCGGCCGGGATGTTATGGGTTTTCCAGCTGTGGCCGTCGCTATTGATGTTTTGCAGGATGGGTGGGATGCGGTCGATGGCGCGGGCGTAACGGGAGTCCGCGGTCTCGCCCTCCTCGAACTCATACCAGAGCGCCAGGTATTCCTCGGCCTGGTGCTCGGGCAGGTAGGCCAGGAGGCGTTTGACGCCCTCGGCTTCCTCGGCCTTCAGCTCTGGGGCTTCGCTGGCGTAGATGATGGTGTCGCCCACGTCGATCTCGCCCAAATCGTGGATGATGAGCATGCGGATGACGCGGTCGATGTCGATGGGGGCGTCGGCGTGGTCGCGCAGGGTCAGGGCGAGCAGGCACACGTGCCAGCTGTGCTCGGCGGAGTTCTCGTAGCGATCGAGGCCGGTGGGCTTCGTCTTGCGGTGGACGTTTTTCAGTTTCTCAACCTCAACAATGAAGTCCAGTATGCGCGTAATTTCCTCCATAGTGATATTTGATATAGAGACGCTGAACAAACCGCCAACGCCTTTGTCGCAAAAATCGTGAAAGAAGACTACGTGATCATCCTGCTGGGTTGGGAGAAGCGCCGACTGGTCTACAATGGCCTGTTGGTGGCGATCACGGTGGCGCTGTGCACGCAGCTGAATTTATGGGGGCAGCTTGGCCGCGAGTTTTTTGAGGTCAACCTGCTGGTACTGGCGCTGGCGGCGAACCTGCTTTACCTGATAGGCCCGGCAATGGAGTGCTACCTGACGCACCGTGGGCGCGACTGTTTCTGGATTCGACGGGGCATGTTCTGGGGCGGCACGCTGCTGTCCATGGCCATGACCGCCTACATGCTGCACTCGTTTGCGTTTCCGCTACAGTCGTGGCTGTTCAACTGATGTCTACGATGAAGGAGGAACTGAAGGCGATATGTCTGTCGTGGGAAAAACTGCGGCTGGTCTACAACGGGGTGCTGGTTTTGGAAAGTGTAAGCCTGTTTTTCCTGCTTGGCATGCATGACTGGGTGACCCCGTATTTTTATCTGGTTATCTTACCGGTCCTGGCGGTGATTGCGAATGTGTGCTTTACGCTGGGACCGGTGGTTGAAGGTTATGTGTTCTTTCTTGGCTTTCACCGTTCATATTTGCGTTGGGTTCTTTTCGTTCCAGGGATGCTTTTTGCGATTTTTTTGGCGCTGATGACGCTGGGTGGCATGGCCTTTGGGCAAGGCATGGATGATTTTTAGCTTCTGTCTTGTGCCACATTATTGGACACTCTCCAGGTTGCTTTAATCTTTAATTTGCTCACTTTAATCTCTCATGCCCATTCCCCTGCATTGGCACACGGAGCCGCTGTTGCTCCTGTTGTTGATTGGCGCTGGCTGGCTTTACGCCCTGGCGACGGGGCCGCTGCGTGAGAAAATTGCCCCGGGGGAGCGCTTTAATGCGCTGAAGGCGACGAGCTTTTATCTCGGCCTGGCTGTGGCGTATTTGACGGTTGGCTCGCCGCTGGACCAGTGGGGCGAGAGCTTTCTGTTTTCCGCCCACATGGTGCAGCACATGTTGCTGGTTTACCTCGTGCCGCCGCTCTTGATCCGGGGCCTGCCGACGTGGCTTGCTGATTGGCTGCTGACGCCGAAAGTGGTCCGCGCGCCGGTGAAGGTGCTGGTGCATCCGTTTGTGGCCTGGCTGTCGTTCACTGTGATCTACACCGCGTGGCACATCCCCTCGCTTTACGAGCTGGCGCTGCAAAACAAATCTGCCCACGTGTTGGAACATTGGATGATGTTTATCCCGGCGATGATGACCTGGTGGCCGATCATCAGCCCCTCTAAACTACTCCCACCGATTGGCTACGGGCCGCGCATGCTGTATTTGTTCCTGCTAATGGTCGGGCAACTGCCGGTATTTGGCTTTTTAACGCTGTCGGAAACCGTGCTTTACCCGACCTACGAATGGGCACCGCGCGTGGTCGACCTCAGCCCGCTGCAGGACCAAATTCTGGGCGGCCTGATCATGAAGGTCACCAACATGGGTGTCTCGCTGACGCTGCTCGCCTGGTGCTTCTATGCCTGGTATCGGCAGGATAATCCGGATGAGGTCGGCGTGCCTCTGCCGAGTGCGGCGCGTAGCGCGGAGTGAGCTGGAGGGCGATGCTTCGTCATCGCCGCCACGGATGAATAGTGCGTTAGAAGAAGCAAGGGGCAACGTTCGGCGATGACGAAGCATCGCCCTCCAGTGGGCTATTCGGACCTTGATTCAAAAGCCCTATGCTATGTTTCGAAAAGCCTAGTGCTTCTTTTTCAAAACAACAGTGCTTGTGTTTAGGAAGCAACAGTGGCTATGTTGGAGCAACACAGCCTGCTGTGTCGGAGTAACAACAGTGGTGTTGTTTTTGAAAAGACCTAGGCGTCTTTTTGGGGGATGAAATCGCGCCTCGCGATGTCGGTGTATGCGGGTTGGCTTTAGCCATCCGCATGTTGTCAATGGCAGGCATGCCAGGCAGGTCCACTGTGTCGGCCTCTAAAGAGACCTACCTACCGCCACGCTAGCGCATGCTTTCCCAGAGGCGCTTGGCGCGCTCAAGAATGGATTGCTTGGCGGTGGCGACTTCGGCCTCGCGGGCGCGCAGGTTTTCGTTGGCGATTTGAGCGAGGTGGTCGAGGTTGTAGAGATAGACGTTGGTCACGTCTTCCGCGGCCTGCTCGATGTCCCGCGGGAGGGCGGTGTCGATGGCGATCAGTGGCTGCGCGGGGCGCTTTTTCATGATCGGCTTGAGCATGTCGCGGGTGATCAGCGGTTGGGGCGCGGAGGTGGCACCGATAATGATGTCTGCCCGCTCCAGGAGCTGCGGCAGCTTTTCCAGGGGCGCGACCGCACCGGTGAATTGCTCGGCGAGCAGGCGGGCGCGCTCTAAATTTCGGGCTGCGACGACGATGCGCTGGGCACCGCGGCTAACGAGCGCTTGCGTGGTCTTTTCGCCGACTTCGCCTGAGCCCAGCAGGACAACATTGACGTCCGCCAAGTCGCCGCAAACGCGGATCGCGAGCTCGGTGGCGATGTTGCCAATGCTCACCTGGCCCTTGCTGACGCCAGTGTTGGTGCGAATCCATTTGGCCGTCTGGAAACTTTTTTGGAAAACGCGATTGAGCACGCGGCCGGTAAGCTGCTGATCGCTGGCCTTGGCGTAGGCATCCTTGAGCTGGCCGAGGATTTCATTCTCGCCGACCATCTGGGAGTCCAGCCCGGAGGCCACCTCGAAGGCATGGCGCACGGCCTCTTCTCCGGTGAGCCAGAAGCTGTGGTTTTCCAGTTCGTTGAGCGGCATGCCGTGCATGGCGGCTAGCTGGTTGAGCAGGGTGGGGCGCAGGTCGGCCTCGTCGGTGACGCCGTAAATTTCGACGCGGTTACAGGTATTCAGAATCAGGCATTCCTCGACGCAGCCGCTGCGCAAATCTTCGGCCAACTGCTCGGCGCGGGCAACATCCAGTGCCAGGCGCTCCCGCACCTCGATGGACGCCGTGCGGTGCGAGCTGCCAAGGACAAATAGTGCTTTGCCGTTATTTTCGGGCATCGTCGAGGAATTCCACGCCGTCGGCTTCTGGGTACGCGGCGCTGCGTTGGGTAAGCGGCCACAGGGAAACCAGGGCCACGACGAACAAACCGAGACAGGTCTTGGCAAACTTCTGCGCTACCAGTTGGTTGCGCCGACGCTGCAGTAAGACAAACAGGTAGGCCAGCCAGACGGCCAAGGCGATGGTCAGCTTGACCAAGCCCACGGCATGGGGTGCCTGCAGCCAGTTGAGAAAGCCAATGGCCACGGCAACGGTGAGCACGGACACGCCGAGCGAGATCAGCTTGGTGTTAATGACCTCCAATTGGCGAATCGCTGGCAGCATGCCGAAGAGGCCGCCGGTCTGCATCTTTTTCAGGGCGCGGTCCTGGAGCATATACATGAGCGAGGTCAGCGCGAGGACGGCAAAAATGCTGTAACTGAAAATCGCCAGCGCCGCATGAAAGCCAACCCAAGGGCTGCCGGGAAGCTCCAGCGGCGGTGCCTGGTCATCCCAACTGGCGATCGACAGCGAGATTAGCGAAAGGCCGAAGCCAAAGCCCGAGGAAAAGAAATTGAGCAGCTTGAGCTGAAACATTTGCCGCAGGACAAAGTTGAGCCCCACGGCGAACCAGGCCAGCACTTGAAAAACCTCAAAGGTGTTGCTCAGCGGGATTGCGTGTATCTCCAGCCCGCGCACATACAACCCGAAGCTCTGGAAAATGAAGCCGCCAATCAGCAGGACCATGAAAATGACATGCGGATACTCGCGCCGCCGAATCAGTGGTGCCAGCGCAAACAGAAACGCCAGGCCGTAGAATACACAGCCTGTGCCGGTCAATGCGCGGTCATGCCAAAAACTCATTCGATTGCGGAGTGCGGATTGCGGAGTGCGGAATTAATGAAACGAAACTAGGATGGACTTCTGTGGATTTCCAGCCCGCAAAACGATGATGATGTTTACCAACTGGCTCTGCCGGGTCACTCCGCATTCCGCACTCCGCAATCCGCGAGAAACTGGTCGATGCGGCCGTTGAGGAAGTCGATAAATGCCGGGTGATCGTTGAGGCAGGGGATTTGTTGGAACTGTTCGCCGCCTGCTTCGAGGAAGATTTCTTTTCCTTCCTCGGAAATTTCTTCCAGCGTTTCCAGGCAGTCAGTGATGAATGCCGGGCAAAGCACGAGCAGGTTTTTAATTCCTTCGCCGGGCATATCGCGCAGGCGAAAGTCGGTGTAGGGCTTCAGCCACGGGTCGCGCCCCAGGCGTGATTGGAACGAGATGCTGTATTTGTCCTTCGGTATGCCGGCACGCTCAGCCACGGAGTGGGTGGTGGTGAAACATTGGTGGCGGTAGCAGGTGTGATGGGCCGGGTGGCAAGTCTCACAGCAGTCCGGACGCTCCAGGCAATGCGCGTGCGAGGGGTCACTCTTGCGCAGGTGTCGCTCGGGAATGCCGTGGTAGGAGAAGAGCACGTGGTCGTAGCCTTGCTGAAGATAGGGCGTCACGCTGGCGGCCATGGCGCTCAGGTAGTCCTCGTCATTATAAAAAGGCTGGAGCAGGGTGACGTTCATACCCGGCTTTTGCGCGTTAACCTCCTCCATCACGCGGACGACCACAGTCTCGTAGCTGCTCATGGCGTAGTGCGGATACAGCGGCATTACGTAAAGCTGATCCACGCCTGCGTTGACGAGCTCGCGCACGGTGCTGGCAATGGATGGCTCACCATACCGCATAGCCAGGGCGATGGGGAAATCGCGGTCTTTGGCCACCAGTTCGCGTTGCTTTTTGCTGGTTACGATGAGGGGCGAGCCCTCCGGTGTCCAGATGCTGGCATAGGCTTCGGCAGATTTCTTGGGGCGAGTTGGCAGGATGAAGCCGCGGACAATGAGGTTGCGAATCGGCGTCGACGCATCGATCACCCGCTCATCAAGCAGGAACTCTTTTAAATATTCGCGCACATCGGGGACGCTGGTTGATGCAGGAGAGCCAAGATTGAGCAATAAAACGCCAGGTTTTGCCATCAGTCGAATCAAGCAGGATGCCGGAAGTATTCAACCAAGTTTAAGATTTTAAGAAACTTTAATTGCCAGCAGCCGTGCTGCTCCGTTGCCATTTTAGCGCAGAATTAACAAGATTATGTGCACTAGTATTTTGCATCTTGTTCATTTTCAGTGGTTTAATTTGAATGTTATGAAATTGTAAATGCCAACTACTCGGAGACCGGGCTCGAATAATAAGCTTGATCTGGGGGGATAAATCTAGTTTTCTGTTCCTTGTTGCTAGCCATTGTCAGTTGGCGACTAATATATATAATAAATCATCAACACCTGAATATCATGAATACCAAGTCCAAAAAGGGTTTCACACTCGTCGAAATTATGATCGTGGTTGTCATCATCGGTCTCTTGGCCGCTATGGCGATTCCAGCGTTCCAAAAGGTTCGTGAGCAATCCCGCGAAAAGGCAATCACCAACAACCTTCGCCAAATCGCTTCCGCTGGTCAGCAGTACATCCTCGAAGAAGGTGTTACTCAAGCTACCTACGCACAACTCGAAGGCGATTACTTCAACGAGATCTCCGCAGTTGCTGACGAAACCTACACCGCTATCACCGTTCTTGAAAACGGCGGCACCATCAGTGCTGGTACCACCGGTGGTATGACCGTTGTCTTCACTTACTAATTCGTTAGTTAAATATTTTTCAACGAGCCGTCCATTATGGACGGCTCGTTTTGTTTGCTGACAGCGCGTTTTTGATTCTGCAAACTCTCGGCCATTAATGAAATCCGCAATTTCGGCACTGGTTGGAAACTCCCTGCAATCGAAGCCTGACTTAATACGTCTGGCCTTGTTTGCGCTGCTGGGGTTGATGAGCATTTACTTCGGCTTCCTGCATTTTGACGCCTCGAAGTCGGTCCTCATGGTCAAGCATTGGGGCTACTATTTCATGCTGGCCGCCGTGGTCAGTTTTGGCACCTCGGTTTATTTGGTGCTTAGGGTACACGGAACCGAGCTTGTTTCGTGGTATCGTATCAATTGCCGTTGGGCCTTTTGGCTAACGCTCATTGCTCTAACGGGCTACCTTTGGACGAGCCAGGAAATCGGCTTCAAGGTGATGATGGACGAGATCAACCTGCTCGGTACATCGATGCGATTGCACTATGACAATGTCGCGATGAATCCGCTGCGGGGCTACGACATCAATGGCGTCTTTTTGCCACTCGATGTAGGCTTCATCGATAAACGGCCGGTGCTTTTTCCCTTCCTGATCTCGCTGGTGCACGATCTATTTGGCTACCGCCCCGAGAATGCCCTCTACTTCAACCTATCGCTGATTCCGATAACGCTGGCTATTTGCTATGCGTTGGGGACGATTTTAACGAACCGCCTCGGTGGTTTGTTGGCGATGGTGCTGCTGGCCTGCTTCCCTATGTTCAACCTGTGTTGCCATGGAGGTGGATTTGAAGGGCTAAACTTTTTGCTGATCTTATTCACCTTTTTGGCGACGTATCTGTTTCTCAATCGTCAGGAGCCCGTTTTTCTGAGCCTGCTTTGTTTGTCTACTGTTTTGCTCGCCAATACGCGCTACGAGTCGGCTCTGTTTGTGCTGCCCATTGCGCTGGGGATCATCATTGGCTATCTGCGCGCGGGAAAAGTGGTGTTTTCGTTTGGCTTGTACCTGACGCCTATCCTGCTGCTCCCCGTGCCTTGGTTGCACCGCATCTTCGAGCAGGATCCGGAAGCTTCCTGGCAACTGGTGTCGAAGGGGGCCACTTCACCGTTTGGGTTGGAGTTTGTCCCACGAAATGTGTTCCAGGCTACCACACTGTTTTTTGATACGACGCATCAGCAGCCGGTTTCATTTTTCCTCTCTTGCTTTGGCGTGATTGGCTGTGTCCTGTTGCTGATTGTGCTACTGCATGAGTTGCGCACACCCGGGCCCATGCGTTCTGCGATTCTGGCGCTGGTCCTCAGCGGGTTGGGTGTTGTGATGCTGCTTGTCATTTTGCTGCTTTATTTCTGGGACTTTGATGACACCGTTACTCGTCGTCTCGCACTCCCCATTCTCTTGCTGTTAATTTTTCCAGGAGTCCTCGTGATCGGCGAATTGTTCAAGAAGGAATTCGCCCTGCGCATCGCGATCGCGCTTTCCTTGCTGGTGTTGCTTACGGAGGTGGCACCTCGAAACGCCAAGGATATGTTTACTCAAGAGTATATTCCTGGCCAGATCACCAAGTGGCAGCGCGAATTCATGGAGCGGCACAAGGATGAATATAACCTCGTGATCGACCGCCCGGGTTTATGGGTGACGCATCAGGTGCCAGCCATATCGATTGTGGAAGCTGGCCAGCAAAAGGGGCTGCTCAAATTTCATCTCAAATACAAAACGTTCGACAATCTTTACGCGTTCGAATTCTACACCAAGGACATCCGCCAAGGAGTGATCCGCGGTGATGCCGATACCTTTTTGGACGACGACTATGTGACTGAATTAGTCGAAGAGAAGACGTTTAACGGAGTCGTGCTGATGCGAGTCCTGCGGGTGACAGATATTAAGGCGAACATTCCCGAGGGAATGGTGGAGGAGCCCGAGCCGCTTGAAATCAAAGATTTAAATCGCGACCAAGTGCTGTATTTCCAAAAGATTCAGCAGGCTCGTCTGAGTGAGGTTCTGCCGAAGTAGCGGTACTCGACATTCTGCGAAATGGCTAAACCGTGAATTCCAAGACGCCAATTAAGCTGCTCTCTGCGCTCACGCTTGTTGTGATTGGTTTGGTGATGGCATTTACGGTTTCCGATTACGGTGTTAGCTGGGATGAAACCTTTCGCTGGTCCGGCGGGGATGCGAAGCTGCGCTACTACGAGACACTTTTTTCGGGTAACTTAAATCAAGCGGCCGCGCTACGGCAACAGACCGATCATTACCCTGGCTTGTTCGATCTGCCATTAGCTTTGTATCGCAAAGTAAGTGCTGCACCGGACTACCTTGTCGGTCATGCCTGGTGTGCGTTTTTTGGTTTGCTGGGTATTGCTGGGGCGATGATGCTGGCGCGTCAGTTGTCCGGCTGGCATGCGGCATGGCTCGCGGCAATCTTGATCGCGCTGTATCCTCGATACTGGGGGCATTCGTTTTTTAATCCAAAGGATATCCCGTTTGCCGCCGCCTATGTTTGGGGGCTGTGGGCCTTGGCCAGGGTATTGCAAACTGATGCCCGCAACGCGCGCTCGATGCTGCTCTTTGGTTTGCTGGCGGGCGTGTGCATGTCGGTCCGGGTTGGTGGCTTGCTTCTGCTTTGTTATGCCACGCTGTTCCTCGGGGCACAATTGGTGGTCAACGGACTCGTTCTCGGCCCATTGACTTTTAAACGGCAGCTGTGGGAAAATGCGCGCTGGCTAGCCGGTGCCTCGACGGTTGCGTTGTTGCTGCTGCTTGTTTTCTGGCCCAATGCGCATCAGAATCCTTTTGGCAGCACGGTGGATTCAATTAAGGAAGTTTCGCAGTTCGGTTGGGCGGGCCAAATACTCTTTGCGGGAGAGTCCTATGCGGCCGATGAATTGCCGCGACATTACCTGCCTGCGATGCTCGCGCGCACTGCCCCCGATCTATGGTGGTGGCTGGCGCTCGGCTGTCTGGTTTATTTGGCTGCCAATGTGCGTAATCTGTTGCGGCAATGGTTCACCCGTTGGAGCGTGCTATTGGTCGTGTTTGCCGTGTGTTTTCCGCTGGCCTATATCCTGATTCGCAAATCAATTGTTTATGATGGGGCTCGCCACGTGCTGTTCATTATTCCACCCGCCGCAGCATTACTGGCAATGTCGTCAACGGCGGCTTACCGTTGGTTTAAAGACCGCTGGTCAGCTCGGGTTGGCTTGGTCTGGCTAGTGCCGGCAAGCTTGCTGGCCATTTGGACGTTGATCGACATGGCTACGCTGCACCCCTACCAATACATTTATTACAACCGCCTTTCGGGTGGTGTCGCGGGCGCGAATCAACGCTTTGAAACGGACTACTGGGGCACATCATTCCGCGAGGCTACGGAAACGCTGAGAGCAAATTTACCCGTTCGCGAAGAGCCTTGGCGCATTACTATGGAGCCGCCTTTGGAGGACGTTGTCGCGCGCTTCGGTAAGCCGGTGATTCCGCCTCCCTCGCTGGTGGAGCCATTTCTGGGCGACAACATCGTCTTGGTGCGTAGCCATGAATTACCGGCACCGGACTTCTACATCGCGATAGCCCGCAATGGCTATGACGAAATGCGTGGCGGCGAACCTGTCGTTGAGATTCATCGCGACGGCGTGCGCCTCGCCGTGATCAAATCCTTTGCCCCGGCACCTGGAGGGGCCAACCCATGAGCAGTCCAAAGTATCATCGGGCTTTGGGGTATGCGGCGGCGGGATTTTTCATGATCGTAGCCTGGCTGATCATCATGACTTTTGATGACTATGGCGTCAGCTGGGATGAGTATTTTCGCTGGCAGGGTGGCGAACGAAAATATGATTATTACGAGGCGCTGTTTAGTGGGGACACCGAGCGTGCCGCCGAGCTGCGGTCGGGGAGCGATCACTACCCGGGCTTCTTTGATCTGAGTCTCGCTGTGGCCCGGCGTATCCTGCCCTTTGGCATTGTGGGCACGGGGCATCTTGGCGTCGCGGTATTTGGCTTTGCCGGTTTGCTGGGCGTATACCTAATGGGGCGTAATATTCGTGGCCCGGCCGTGGGGCTAATCGCAGCGATGCTGCTGGCGATTGCGCCCAAGTATTGGGGCCACATGTTTATCAACCCGAAAGACATGCCTTTTGCGGCACTGTTCTGCCTGGCGCTTTGGGCATTGATTCGAGTGGTTGGGCGTCCGGACAAATTGGATTGGCGGACGGCGTTGGTCTTTGGGTTCACTGCTGGTGCTTGTTTGTCGGTGCGCATTGGCGGGCTTTTGATTTTTTGCTATGCGGGCCTGTTCCTGGGCTTGCAGGCGCTCTACCAGTGGCGGCAAAAAGGCTATGGCATTCCGGTGCTGATGGCGGAGACCTTGCGCTTGATTCGCTGGATCGCGATCGCCGCAATTCCAGCCTTTCTCATACTGCTGGCTTTCTGGCCCAATGCTCACCGCAATCCCTTTGGTGCCACCGCCGACACGCTGTCCACGGTGACATCTTTTGGTTGGGAAGGCATGGCTCTTTTTCGGGGCGAGTTGCTTGGTGCGGGCGAAATTCCAAGGGACTACTTGCCCACAATGCTGGTGATGGGACTGCCGGATATGTGGTTCTTCATTGTGCTGGCATTGTTGCTGGCTCTGGTGTGGACCAAGGGACGCGTGCTGGCACCGACTCGCTATGGGCGAGAACATGCGGTGGTGGCGGCGTTGATATTTGCCGCGGTGTTTCCTGTGGCCTACATCATTTACAAGCATGCGGTTGTCTACGATGGATTGCGACATGTGTTGTTCATCCTGCCGATATTGGCGGTGTTGTTGGCCATGGCGATTGACTGGCTCTGGCGCGAGTTATCGAAAAGGTCCGCCATGCTGGGGTATGCCTGGGTCGCCTTATGTGTGGCTTTCGCAATGGTTACTGTTTGGGAAAACATCCGTCTGCATCCCTATCAATATACATACTACAACCGGATGTCGGGCGGTATTGAAACGGTGCAGGATGAGTTTGATGTCGAGTATTGGGGCACGGCGTATCGGGATGCCATGGACATTGTGCTGGCCGATGTGCAGCAACAAGGTATGCAGCCGCCAATCCGCGTGGCAATGCTGCCACCCAAAGGGAAAATTTTCGAACGCTTTGAAGCGGTTGCCCAACCGCCGATTGCAATGGTCGCCTTGTTCTTGCCGCAAGGCTTTGAGCTCGTCGATCCGGACGCGAACCCGGATTACTACTTGGGTATTCGACGATTTGGGTTTGCCGACATGCTGCCGGGAGTAACGGTAGGCGTAGTTGAACGCGACGGTGTCGTCTTTGCCCGCGTAACGCGAATGGATGACAATGAATAAAGCCGACCAAACCGCAAAAGCGAAACCGCGGCGCGTGCTGATGAGCACGTCGGTATTTCCGCGCTGGTCGGGTGATGATACGCCGCCGTTCGTGTTGCGGCAGGCGGAAGCCGTTGCTGACGCGGGTTGGGCGGTGACGGTGCTTGCGCCGCATTGTCATGGCGCGGCATGGAATGAACAGTGGGGGAAGGTCACGGTGATCCGTTTTCCGTATGTTTGGCCACATCGCTGGCAAGGGCTTTTTTACGAGGGCGGCATGCTGGTCCAGCTACGTAATCATCCTCAGCGTAAGTGGCAGCTGCCATTCATGATGATCGCGCAAATTCATGCGACCCGTAAGCTTTGCCATACAAAGCAATACGATCTCGTGCATGCGCATTCGCTACTGCCGCAGGGGCTGACGGCGCTCTACAACGGTTGCTTGCCAGTGGTGGCAACGAGTCATGGTAATGACGTCTTTGGCCTCAAGGAGGGCGGGTTGTATGGCAAGTTGAAGCGTCGCGTTGTCAGCGGGGTGGACGCACTTACCGCTAATAGTTCGGCGACGGAAGCTGCATTGATTCGCTTGGGTGCGCGGCCTGAGCGTATCCACCGGGTGCCCGCGAGCCCGAATGTAGGCAAGCCAGCAGCGGATGGCGTTGCCCGGTTGCGGTCACAGTATGCAGGTGCGCCGTTGATTTTATTTGCGGGGCGCTTGATTGAAGAGAAGGGCGTGGCCGACCTGATTTCGGCATTCGCCAAGTTGGATGACAATGCAGGGCGCTTGGTTATCATTGGTGAGGGCGCAGATCGCTCTAAGTTTGAAGCGCAGGCGTCGCAGTTGGGTGCCGCCCAGCGTATCGAATTCGCTGGTTGGAAGTCGCGTGAAGCGTTGGCGAATTATATGTCAGTGGCGGATATGTTTGTTGGGCCATCGAAGCCATTGAACGGATGGGTAGAGGCGCAGGGGTTGGTGTTTGCTGAGGCGATGGCGGCAGGTTTGCCGGTTGTTGCTACGCGTTGCGGGGGCATCCCGGATATGATCATCGAAGGCGAGACGGGGCTCTTGGTCGAACCGGGAGATGTGGATGCGCTCGCGTCGGCCATAACACAAATACTTTGCGATGCAAAGTTTAGAGCTCAATGCGTTACGCAGGCCCGCCGCCGATATGATGCGGAGTTTAGCCCCGAGGTCGTTACCCGAAAACTCCTTGGTGTCTATGACCGCGTCTTGCGCAATTTCGAAGGGGGAAAGGAGTAGTATGAGCGAATCGTCGACAACAACCATTGGCTTCTCTCTTCCCTGGCTACGCCATGGCGGAACGGAAACGGCAATGGTACGGGTAATGAATGAGCTGGCTGAAGACGCTGGCTTGCGGATCGTATTAGCGGTTCATGAGCCAGGCGGCAGTTGTTCGCCGGCAATGCACGAGCGTGTGCAGGTCACGTGCTTGGGTGGCTCCATGCTGTCACTTCCTTCGCGTTATCAGTCATGGCTTTCGAAGGAGAAGCCCGTCGCAGTTTTTTCCGCGATTAATCACATCAATTTGGTTAACGTGTGGTGTGGCGGTGCGACTCGTGCGATCGCGACGGTGCACAACCATCTAGACGAGAAGCTGAAGCGAACCGGAAAGCCCGGTGAGCGGTTGGTCAAGGAGTGCTTGCTGCGGATGTTGATGCCACGTGCCTATCGAGTGGTCGGGGTGTCGGAAGAAATTAGGCAGTATCTAGTTGAGGGCATTGGTCTGGATGATCGCCGCACCATCTTCATTCCGCCGCCAATCCCTGTCGCAGATATACGGTGTAAAGCGGCATTGCCCGTTGAGTTGCCGAATCCTGGTAAACGAAAAGTCGTGGTGGGTTCCGGGCGAATGGCTACTCAGAAAGGTTTCGATGTGTTGCTGAAGGCATTAGCTTTGCAGGACAAAGTAAAGCGACCATACCTGTGGCTATTGGGCGATGGGGAACTGCTGGAACAGCATCAGCGGTTAGCTAAATCCCTGAGCCTGGAGGATGACGTTCTATTCCTTGGACGACAGGATAACCCGTTTCCTTTTGTGGCCCGCGCTGATTGCTTTGCTTTGTCGTCGCGCTGGGAGGGGTTTCCACTGGTGTTGTTGGAGGCCATGGCGCTGAGGAAGCCGATTGTCGCTTGTGATTGCCGGAGCGGTCCTCGGGAAATTCTAGCAGGAGGACAGTTTGGAGTTCTGACCGATGTCGATGACCCGGAAGCGTTGGCGCGGGGTATGGTGGAGGTGCTGGATCGCCAATGGGATGCAGGGGCGCTGATGAAGCGTGCCGAGGAGTTTGACGTGAGCCGTGTGGCCTTGCGTTATCGAGAGTTAGCCTTGGCTTGATATGTCTGATTCAACTGATCGGCGAAGCGCTGTAGGATCGCGGCTTTTTCAATATGAGGGGCGGCTGCTGCGCGGATTTTCTCTCGTGATTCAGCGCGTGCAGTCATTGCGAAATCAATGAGCTGTTTCGGCTCCAGGGGCTTTTCGCGATAGTATGGGAAGTCGGCGGGAAGCCCGGTGTCGCGGTGTCCTGACCAAACCGGAAGCCCGGCGGCCAGGTATTCACGGACTTTCAGGGTGCAGGCCTCGCGCATGTTTTTTCGATGCAGTCCAAAGGAGCCTAGGCCCACGTCGCATTTGGCCATGGTCGCATATAGCTCCTGACGGCTGAGCATGCCGGGCATTTTAATGCGTTCATCACCCTCGCGCAGTTGCCAGTGCTTTTCCTGTGGGCGGCCCGTGAGATGCAGTTCAAAATCTCCAGGATGCTGGTGGAAGGCTTTAATCATTTCGTCGACGCCGTGCCAGTCATGAAAGTCGGATGCCGCGAAGACAAACTTCGGTGCGCCACTGCGCTCATCGGAGCAAAGGGGGACGGAGTCCATTGCGATGCCGTTGGGCAAAACGAAAGTGGGCGCATCATAGCGGCCGACACGCTGTTTCTCGTAATCGACGATCTCTTGGGTTACGCCGACCAGCCCAATGGTTTTTTGCAGTAAGCGTGGCCCCAGGTTCGCTTCGACGAAGATGCGCAGTGGGCGGTAAATGTCATGTAGTTGCTTGATGTCCTCCAGCTCAAGCGTGTGGTGCACGGTGAGTATGTTTGGGAAATTCTTGAAGAATAGATACTGGAGCGGATCGCCTTTTTCGTAGCGAAAAAGTATGAGGTCGTACTCCTGGTGATGCTTTCGCAGGTAGGTGTATACTGCCCGATCCAGTTCGTAGCGGAGTAGCGGTGTGAACTTGCCATAGCTAGGCGCAACCACCTCGATGAACGGCTCGTGGGCAGCTTCAGGGAAGGGGGGGTGCGTCGTAAATACCCGGTTATGCCAAGTGACATTCTGCAGCTTACTCGCCACCGCATGCTCGTGCTGCATCTGGTGATAGACGCCGGCTGGCAGGCCTTTCATGATGGCGATACTCAGGACCTTCATAGGCGCTGTTTATTGTCTGGGTTTTGTCGCATGTGAGTCTCGCCTCATCGGTTTGGCAATGTGGTTTACGGGGGCTTGCAAGACAACTGTAAATATTGGCATGTGCGCTGGCACGGGGCGAGAAACAGCTTGCCTCGACATGTCGTCAGAGCAAACTTTGTGGACGAGCTGGGCTCCCGCTGCGACCAGTGATTCTTTATGTCTTCCGAGATACTACATATCGGTTTGAACGGGCCACTCCTGACCCGCTATTTTAAGTTCCTGGAAGATCATTTCGACACGGGGAGCCATCATTATCTCAGCTTGGGCGGCGAGCCTTTGGAAGCTACCGGCATTTCACATTCTCAGCCTCCCGGTGCCCGCTGGATGCTTGAGTTTTTTGCACGATCCAGAAAGGCGCGTAAGATCATCATCCACGGTTTGTTTAAGGCCAGAATGATATTGGCGCTCGGCATGTGCCCGTGGTTATTGGAGCGCTGCTATTGGGTTGTCTGGGGGGGCGATCTTTATCCTGAACAATCTGGCCTGGAGCACTCGCGTTTTATTGAAGCCATGCGCCGACGCGTGATCAAGGGCATGGGTCATCTCTTGACCTATATCCCGGGTGACTTCGAGCACGCGCAAACCCGCTATCAAGCGCGTGGGCGTCTGTGTGATTGTATCATGTACCCCAGTAATGTTTTTTCGCGTCGCGATTTGCCGCAAAAAACCGACACCCGCCTAACAGTGTTACTGGGCAATTCGGCTACGGCGTCCAATCGCCACGAGGAGGCGTTGGCTTTGATGAAGAGCCATGGGCTGAAAATGGATAAGTTGATCTGCCCGCTGGCCTACGGTGATCCTGATTACGCGGACCGCATTGAGGCAATCGGGCGGGAAAAGTATCCTGAGGCTTTCCGAGCTATGCGGGATTTCATGCCGCTCGATGAATACCTGAGCATGCTGGGAGATGTGGATGTCGCTGTGTTTGCCAACGACCGCCAGCAGGCTATGGGCAACATCATCAGCCTATTGGGCTATGGTAAAAAAGTTTACCTGCGGACAACGATTACTCCCTGGGGCCTTTTTCAAAAGCTCGGCGTGACAGTTTACCCCTTGGATGACATGGATTTCGATCCCATTCCCGAGGCAACGGCTGCACGCAATCAAGCAATCATCGCGGACTCATTTTCCGAAGCGCGACTACGCGAGCAATGGCAACAAATATTCTCCAGTGCACTATGAACCTCGGCTTCTATCTGATGGGTGAAAAGGGACTGCGAGTCCTGGAAGGATTCTTACAAGAGTTTGGCCCGGAGCCTGTGGCGTTTGTTTGTATCGGCACTGATAAGCACGTGGAAAACGACTATTCTTCGGAGATTCAGGATGCCTGTAATCGCCACCATGTGCGGCATGCGTTACGCAGTCAGTTTGATGAGGACGCCCTGGCTCACACAGTTGACTACCGCTTTGCCATTGGCTGGCGCTGGATGATTGCCAACACCGATGGGCTGATTGTGCTGCATGATTCTCCATTGCCCAAATACCGTGGCTTTGCGCCTTTGGTGAACATGCTGATAAACGGCGAAAACGAAATCGGCGTAACCGCTTTGCTGGCCAGTGAAGAGTATGACACGGGTCCGATTATTGCGCAGAAACGAATGCCCGTGTCCTATCCGATAACCATCGCTCAGGCCATCTCAGACATTTCCGGGCTGTATGTGGAAATTGCGTTGGAGGTCGGCTCCTCATTGATCGCGGGGAATCCGCTGTGCGCGACGCCGCAAATCGAAAGTAACGCAACTTATAGCCTATGGCGCGACGAAGCGGATTACCTGATCGACTGGAGCCGGGATGCCGCAGAAGTCCGGCGATTTATTGACGCCGTTGGTTCGCCCTATGCTGGCGCGCTGACGTATGCTGGTCAGCGTTCGGTGCGAATTTTGAAGGCGGCTGTGCTAGATGATGTCGTGGTGGAATCGCGGTCAGAGCATCTCGGGAAAATAATCTTCCGCCGGAATGGTAAGCCGGTTGTTATTTGCGGGTCGGGCTTGCTTTGTATTGAGTGCGCTCGCGTGGAGGATGAAGATGTTCCCACTGCCGAGCTACCCTTTCGCACGCGGTTCACCCGTGCTCCCCAACGATGACGACTGTGATGATCCCCTTTAACAAACCACCCTATACCGGCCGGGAAGATGCCTATGTTATCGAGGCGATGCGCAGTCCGCATCTATCTGGTGACGGACCTTTCTCCAAAAAATGCGAAGCTTGGCTGGGGGAACAGCTGGGCTGCAGCAAGGCGTTGATGACGCCGTCTTGCACGCAAGCTCTGGAGATGGCAGCGATCCTTGCGGGTATTAAGCCGGGCGATGAGGTGATTATGCCGAGCTACACGTTCGTCAGCACTGCCAATGCTTTTGCGCTGCATGGTGCGCAAATTGTGTTTGTGGACATCCGGCCGGACACGATGAATATTAACCACGAGCTGATTGAAGCAGCGGTTACTGAGAAGACGCGCGTCATCGTGCCGGTGCACTATGCAGGCGTAGGTTGCGACATGAATGCGATTATGGACATCGCTCAGCGGCACGATTTGATCGTGGTCGAGGATGCCGCGCAGGGGGTGGCGGCGAAAGTTGACGGGCGCGCGCTGGGCACGATTGGCCATCTCGGGGCTTTCAGCTTTCACGAAACGAAAAACTGCACCAGCGGTGGAGAGGGTGGCGCTTTGCTGATCAACGATGCCCGTTTCATCGAGCGGGCAGAGATCATTCGTGAGAAGGGAACCAATCGCGCTCAGTTTTTCCGTGGGTTCATTGACAAATATTCGTGGGTGGACATTGGGGGCAGCTATCTTCCGTCGGAGCTTCAATGCGCCTACTTGTATGCCCAGTTGGAATTACTGCAGGAGTTAACGGACGTCCGTTTGCGCAAATGGAATCGCTACCGGGATGCATTGAGCACAATCGATGAAGCCGGTAAGATCAGCATTGCGAAAATACCGGATAACGTGGAGCACAACGCTCACATGTTCTACCTGAAGTGCCGCGATTTGGAGGAGCGCCGCCAGTTGATTGGCTACTTGCGGGATAAGGGCTACATGGCAGTGTTCCACTATGTGCCGCTGCACAGCTCGAAGGCGGGTGTGAAGTATGGCCGATTCCACGGTGAAGATTTACACACCACCACCGAAAGCGAGCGTCTGCTAAGACTGCCCATCTATCATGGGTTGGCCGATGAGCATTTGGACGCCGTCATTGGACACATCCGCCAATTCTATTCTTGAACGCTCGAAAGATATCGCAATTTGCGCTGGGCCCAGTCGGATCAATCTTGCTGGGTTTTGCCTCGTTGCCGTTGGTTACGCGTTATTTTAGTGAGGCGGATATCGGGCGATTGAGCCTGCTACAAGTAACGGCTAATTTCTCCGTGTTGCTCTTTGGGCTGGGCCTGGATCAGGCCTACGTTCGTGAGTACCATGAAGCGCGGGATAAGGTGGCGCTGCTGCGCACATCATTGGGGCCAGGGTTGGCGCTACTGTTGGCAGTGCTCGGAGGCGCATTGCTGTTGGGCTTGCCGATGGACTTGTGGCTGTTCGGGCAGCAGTCTTCGTGGCTATCTTTGCTCTTAGTGGTGGCGTTGGTCGTGTATTTTATCGCCTATTTTCTGGCGCTGGTGCTGCGAATGGAAGAGCGTGCGTTGGCCTACAGCGGTTCGCAGTTCGTGCCGCGGCTTGTCTATTTGCTGGTGGTGCTGGGCATCGTGTTTGCCAGTGGGGTAGCGGGCCTTATTTCACTGCTGAGCGCTTACGTGATGTCTTTGTTGGCGGCTTTTGTTTGGGTGGCTTTGTTAACAAGAACTGAGTGGCTGCAAGCAGTGCGGCCCGGGCCCTTTTTGAATCTGGGAGAAATGATTCGCTATGGGCTGCCTTTGGTGGTCGGGGGTGTGAGTTTCTGGGGATTGACTGCGGCTGACCGCTATCTGCTGCGCGGCATGTCCAACTTCGATGAGCTGGGCATTTACAGCGTAGCGGTTATGTTGGCTTCGGCTGCGGCGGTGTTGCACCGCGTGTTTTCCACCGTCTGGGCACCAACCGTTTATAAGTGGGCGGCCGCGGGGGACGACTTGCAGCGTGTCGACACTGTCGGCGAATTCGTGCTGGCTGCGGTGGCGGCGATGTTTTGCCTGGCGGGTTTGCTGTCCGGCTTGGTGTTGTTTTTACTGCCGCCGGAGTATGCGTCCGTCCAGTTTCTGCTGATGCCCTGCCTTTATTATCCGCTGATGTATATTTTATCGGAGGTCAGCGTGGTCGGCGTGAATCTATCCAAACGGACGGGCTTTGCGATGGCAGCGGGCGTTGCCGCAATGCTGCTCAATGTCGGATTGAATTTCTTGCTGATCCCTCACTTTGGTGCGTCGGGGGCCGCGGTTGCCACGGCGATTTCTTTTTGGTTTTTCCTGATGCTGCGCACGGAGTTTTCCTGTCGTGTTTGGCGTCCGCTGCCACGGCGGAAAATGTATGGCGTCACGCTGGCTGGCCTCGTTGCTGCGAGCTGGGCAGTGTGGATGGGGCCGCAGTTGGGTGGGTGGTACTACCTCGTATGGTTGGTCGGCCTGCTCCTATGCCTGGCGCTATTTTGGCCAATTTACCGTGTGGCGCTGCAATGGGGGATGAGCGCGGCGCGTCGACGCTTTAGTTGAAGGTTAAACGGCTAAAGCGACGCTGCCTTCTGCCAAGGTGTATTCCTCGCCGCTTTCCGGGCAGCTTGCGTGGCCCTCGCTGTCGAAGGTTAGCTTGGCGCCGTGGCGACTCATCCAGCCGGTTTGGCGCGCAGGCACGCCGGTCATCAGCGCGAAGTCTGGCACGTCTTTGGTGATGACCGCGCCCGCGCCAATGAAGGCGTAGCAGCCGATCGTAGTGCCGCAAACGATGGTGGCATTCGCACCAATGGTGGCACCCTGGCGGATTAGGGTTTGCCAGTATTCGTGTTTGCGGGAGACGGCGGAGCGCGGGTTGAAAACATTCGTCAGCACGCACGATGGGCCGAGGAACACGTCGTCCTCCACAATGACGCCGGTGTAGAGCGACACATTGTTTTGCACCTTCACGCCGTTACCAATGGTGACCTCCGGCGCGACGAAGCAGTTCTGCCCAAAGCTGCACTTTTCGCCGATCGTGGAACCGCTGCTAATGTGGCAAAAATGCCAGATGCGGGTGTCGTTGCCGATGACGGCACCGTCGTCGATAATCGCCGAGGGATGTGCCTGATAGTCTGCCATGATTTAATGAATATCGCTGAGCGCGGTGGGGCGGCCGTTGAGTTGCAGAGAGACTTGGCAGGCCTGCAATACGCGGAGCACGTCTACGCCGCTGCGGGCATCGGTAAGTGGCTTGCGACCAGTGGCGATGCAGTCCAGAAACTCACTGCATTCGGCGCGGAGCGGCTCGCTTTCGGGTAGCTGGATGACTTCGCGTTCGGCCTTGGCGAGCACCGGCAGTCTTCCGTCGAACTCGACATGCTGGTCGTAGATGACGAGCTTTTCCACCGGCTCGGTGTCATTGAAGACGGCCATCTTTTTATCACCGATGATGACCAGCTTTTGCTCCTTGAATGGGTTGAGCCAATTCACGAAAATGTGCGCGCGCACCCCGCCCGAAAAGAGCATGGTGGAGGTGGTGACATCGGCCAGGTTTGGCGTGATGTAATTGCCGCCGACGCAGGTCGCCTCCAGCGGAGGTTGACCGGTCAGACGGAGAATCAGGGCGATGTCGTGCGGAGCAAAGCTCCACAGGGCATTCTCTTCGACGCGGATTTTGCCAAAGTTCAAGCGGTGCGAGTAAATGTATTGCAGCTTGCCGAGCGCGCCCTCGGCGATGAGCCGCTTGATCTCCAGAAACGCCGCGTGGTATTCCAGAAGGTGGCCGACCATCAGCACGCGTTCGTGTTGGTCGGCAGCGTCGGCCATCTTGAGCGCTTCGCTGTAGGTCAGCGCCATCGGCTTTTCCACGAGCACATGCTTGCCGTGCTCCAGTGCGAGCAGGGTGAGCGAGCAATGCGTTTCGGCGGGCGTGGCGAGGACAACGCCGTCGATGTCAGCGCGCTTAAAGGCCGACAGCGGATCGTCGCTCACCTCGACATTGGGTGCGAGTTCCTTTGCCTTCAGGCGGCCAGTTTCGCTGGCGTCACAGACGAGCTTGAGCGCGCCAAGCGCCTCGAAATTGCGGACATGGTTTTTGCCCCAGTAGCCGCAGCCGATGACTGCTATGTTTGGCAGGCTCATGGTCAGATAAGATTAACGGTTTTCGAAAAAGCTGCGGACGGCGTCGACGACGGCTTCGCGCTGCTCTTCGGTGAGCTCCGGGTAAACGGGAATGCTGATCACCTCGCTCGCGGCCTTGTCGGATTCCGGGCAGATCGCTTTGGGCAAATGCGCGAAGCACTCCTGGCGATGGAACGGCACCGGGTAGTAAATTTCCGCGCCAACGTTGCGCTCGTTCAGGTGATTCTTCAGCGCGTCGCGGGGTAGCTCTTCAGCACCTTCGGGTACGGGCAGACGCAGCGTGAACTGGTTCCAAATGTGCGTGTTTTGCTCCAGCGTGTAGGGCAGCACCAGGGACTCTTTGTTGGCCAGCGGCGCGAGGGCCTCGCGGTAGTAAGCGGCGTTATTGGCGCGGGCGTGGCTATACTGCGCGTGGTGCGGCAGCTTCACGGCGATCAGCGCAGCCTGCAGGGCGTCGAGGCGGAAGTTGCCGCCGATCATCGCGTGGTAATACTTGGGCTTGGAGCCGTGGACGCGCAGGATGCGGGCCTTGTCGGCGAGGGCGTCGTCATTGGTGGTTACCAGGCCGCCATCGCCGAAGCCGCCGAGGTTCTTGCTCGGGAAAAAGCTGAAGCAGCCGAAGTCGCCAATGGTGCCCAGAGCCTTGTCGCGATAGGCCGCGCCAAAGGCCTGCGCGGCGTCTTCCACGATGTGCAGCTTGTGGTCGTGGGCGATGGTCATCAGTGCGTCCATGTCGGCGGACTGGCCGAAGAGGTGCACGGGAATGATCGCCTTGGTCTTGGTGGTGATCAGGTTGGCCGTCGACTCGGGGTCGAGGTTAAAGGTGTCCGGGCAAATGTCGGCAAAGACGGGCGTGGCACCCAGGCGGGAGATCACGCCAGCGGTGGCAAAGAAGGAAAAGCTTGGGCAGATGACTTCGTCTCCTGGGCCGATGTCGAGCGTCATCAGTGCCAGCAGCAGGGCGTCGGTGCCGGAGCTGACGCCGATCGCGTGCTTGGCACCGAGGGCCTCGGCCGTGGCGTCTTCAAAGGCGGTCACCTCGTCACCAAGGATGAAGCGCCCATGGTCGAGCACGCGGTCAAATGCAGCGCGTAATTCCGCGGTGAGCGGGTGGTTTTGCGCGCCTAAATCGAGAAGAGGAACTGGAGTCGGTTTCATGAAAATTTGCGTTAGTTGTTGCGCAGGCTTTGTCTGCTCTGGTGGGGCAGCATCGCAACGATTAGGTAGATCGCCAAGCCGGTAATGATGACGAGCGAATAACCATAAACGTGCGAGAGGATAATGGCAAGGCCCGCGCCCGCGGCACTGGCGACACCGTTGAGCGCGAAGGCCCAGGCGACCAGGCCGTTGTCATCAGCGTTCACCGCGCGCAAGCCCTGCGGGAACATTTGCCCCATCAGGATAAATGGCGGTGCCGGGATCAATGCGGCCAAGAGGATTTTAGCAAAGCGCGGCAGGGCCATGAATTCACTACTAAAGGCGGACAGTAATGCGAGCATGGCAATGCCTGTCAGGCACGCAGCGAGGGCGGCGGTGCGGTAGTTCAGGATGCGCTGGTCGAACAGTTTGTCCGAGAAAAAGCTGCCCAGACCCGTGAAGAAGATGGCGGCGGTGAGGACCACGGCGAGCGTGTAGCCCGGGTGCCCCACAATCAGCTGCAGCTTGTTGATCAGGCCAATCTCCACCAGCATGAAGCCCAGGCCAATGCCCAGGAAGTAAGCCATGTGGTTCCAGGAACGCAGGCTCAGGGATCGCTTCCGGTTAAAGATCAACACTGGCAAAATCGTTGAGACGATCGCCGCGAGTAGAAACCAGCCGAGCAGTTTGATTTGCGACCTTAGTCGGCGTTCGCCCGGCTGCTGCGCTTTGTCCGACCAGAGGCTGGCGGACCACGGGCGGTGGTTGGGTGCCAGATTCAGGAAGTAGGGGTGGTCGTCCCATACGGGGGAAAAGTTAGCACCTGCCTTTGCCGCAAAGGACGCCAGAGCGGCGTCGTCGAAGAAGATGCCATAGGCCCGTTTTTGAGTATCAAAAGGTTGGTAGAGCGGGGTGTAGCCCGTCGCGATTTCCTTGACCTCTTCAGGGGAGATGCCATCCGGCTGAATGACCATGACTGCGGGGTCCCACGATGCCAGTATGCCACGAACCGCCTGCTCGTAGGAACGGCCATCGCTCACCACAAGCACGCATTCTTCCAGGGGAGGCGTGCGTTGCTCCTCGTCCCAAATTAATTGTAAGGTGCGGATGAAGCGGCCCTTGTTGCCGTTGAGCAGCACGATGCGACCATCGGGCGCAAGGTGCTCCAGCATGTCGCGAAACGCCTCCACGGTGTAGAGGTAGCCCGCGGAGTGGGCGGCGGCACCGGTGTAGTAGTTGGCGCCGGCTCCACTGTAGGAAATCAAGATCAGATCGTAGCGCGTCTTTTGGCGGGAGAGGAATTCGCGCCCCTCGGCAACGACGAGCTCCATCTTCTCGTCTTGCAGGATGGGGTTCATGCGCTCGGTCATGTTCTCGGCTGGCCAGTGAAACATTTGGGAAACCAGCTCCACCCCCGTGATGTTTGCGTTGGGAAAGGTTCGCCTTAGCTGGAGCATGTCGCGTCCGGCACCGGCAAGGAGCACGAGCACATTTTCGGGCTCCATGTCGTCCACCAGCCCCTCAAAGATGCCCACGTTCAGGTGGTTTACATCGGGTATCGCGGCGTGGCTGTTGCCCTCACGCTGGACCATGACATAGGTGGGGCTTTTCGCGTCGTCCTTTTGAAATTTGAGCGCGCCGATGCGGCCAAAGCTGGTCCACTCATGCTCCATTTCCTCGATCTGCATTTCTACTTTGTGGTCGCGGGCCAGCAGTTCCGGCAGTGGTTGCGGCTCGAGCTTGGTGGCGACAAAGGGGAGGTTCATCAGCACGATGACGATGGGGGTGGCAATGCCCAGACCGAGCGCGAGTTTGCCCTGTTTGATCTCTTTGGCAAAGAGTACTGCCGCGACCATGGGCATGGCCACTGATAGCGTTGCCGTGGTGGCGAAGCCAAAGTTCTCCAGTGCCTGGACAAACACAAAGCAGCCCATCGCGGCACCAAACAAATCGAACGCATAGAGCACAGTGCTGCGCTTGGCGTTGAGCCGGAACAGCGTGCTCAGCGCGATGCCATGTAGCAGGTAGGTAATGCAAAGTCCGGCACCGACCTTCAGCGACAGGCTGAACTCATGCTGCTCCATCAGCAGCCAGGCGTCGGTTTCGCTGATTTTTAAGGCGTCCAGACGCTCCACGTTGATGCCCGCTTTGAGCAGCGTGGAGTAGAGCAAAAACAGAATGACCGCCGGTCCGATCAAAAACGTCGAGTAAATCAGCGCGGCGCGTTCGTAGCGCTTCAGCGTCTCATAGGGGATCATGCTGACCAGTGTGGACGCCGCCCCCAGGCCAAGCATGGCCGTGGCAATGGAATAATAGGCAGCTTGGGGGCCCACCACGATGCCCAGAATACTGGTGGCGAAAAGCTCCAGGACAAGCAGCCCCGAAGCTAGCAGGAAGATAGCGAGTTTCATTACTTAAAAAGTGGAGTGTAGCGGATCAGGCGTCGCTGCTGAGCACTTCGCGGATCGGGTAGGATTCGCGGTGGCCGCCGAGTTTGCGGATGATCAACTCGCCCACGAGGCCAACGGAGATCAACTGCACGCCGAGGATCATCAGCAACACGCCAAAGAGCAGCAGCGGGCGCTGCCCAATGCCTTCGCCGAAGAACAGCTTCACGCCGGTCAGATAGGCGAGAGTCAGGAAACCAATGCCGCCCATTGCCAGGCCGACGCCGCCAAACAAATGCCCGGGGCGTTGCACGAAACGCGTTATCGCGGCTACTGTCAGCAGGTCGAGGAAGCCTTTGTAATAACGGCCCAGCCCATATTTTGAGATACCAAACTCGCGCGCATGGTGCTGCACGGGGATTTCGGTGACGCGGTAGCCGTCAGCGTGGGCGAGGATCGGAATGTAGCGGTGCAGCTCGCCATAGAGCGGCAGCTCGCGGACGACCTCCGCGCGATAGGCCTTGAGGCCGCAGTTAAAGTCGTGCAACTCCAGCCCGGAAATCTTGCGCGTCACGGCGTTGAACAGGCGCGAAGGGATGCGCTTTTCCAGTGGGTCGTTGCGCTCACGCTTCCAGCCGGAAACGAGATCGTAGCCCTCATTGAGCTTGGCCATGAGGTTGGGTATCTCGGCAGGCTCGTCCTGCAGGTCCGCATCCATGGTGATGATGAACTCGCCCCGCGCTTCGCCAAAGCCGATGGAGAGCGCTGCGGCCTTGCCGAGGTTGCGGCGTAGCTGGTAGGCGCGCACGGTGGTAGGGTGGTCGGCCTGCAGCGAGCGTAGTTGTTCCCAGGTGTCATCGGTGCTGCCGTCGTCGACAAAGAGCACCTCAAAGGTCCACTGGCTGGGCTCAAGCACGGCGGCAATTTTATCGTAAAGCTTACGCAGGGACTCGGCCTCGTTGTATGCGGGTGCCACCACGGAAATGGCCGGCGCGCTTGCGACGACTTCCTTGGCAAAGGGGATTTCAGTGGTTGACGGTGACGCCATGATCTTAATGCGCGGTGTTGTAGTGCCAAAGTCACCAGCTAGCAACCCTTTTGGCCATCCGATGCATCCAGCGCTTTTTTAAAGAATTTGTTTACGAAGATGAGCAGACCCACCGTTCCGAAAGGGGTTGCGCTCGGCGAATGAACTTATTCCATAGGGATTTGATGAGCAAATTAATATCCCTGACCTACAAGAGTGACGCGCTGGATAACATTAGCGAGCAGGTGTTGATCGATATACTTTCCTCCGCGCGCGATTATAACACCCGGGTTGGCATCACAGGGATGCTCTTGTATGGCCAGGGTAAATTCTTCCAATGCCTGGAAGGGCCAGCTGATCTGGTTAAGGCGCTTTTCAATGACAAGATCAGCCGCGATGACCGGCACCGCAATGTCGTGATTCTCACTGAGCGCGAAATCGATGAGCGCGAGTTCCCCAACTGGTCCATGGGCTTTCAGTGGACGAACGGATGTGGCGATGAAGAGTTTGCGATGCTCAATGCCGGCCCCCAGGCGCACGAGATCATGCGTCGCATCAAGAAGCACATGATCGAAAACCGCGTGGACATGGCGCTGTAGGGATGCGGCTGGTCAATGCACCTAGCATCTACGGTGGGGGCGCTTTTATGTCCACACAAAGCAGGAGTTTGACCAATGTGCTGCGCTAGAGAATTAGAATGCGTGACGATGGATTGTCGGATAGGGACAGACTTGGGTGTCTAAATTCTATGTTCGACCCCTTTCTATGCTTTCACACTGCTTGTCGCAGTGGTGCCGTTTCAGGGCGATATGTAACTGAAGATCAAAAATATTTATTTATAAATAACTAGCTAACATGAAATTTAATAATAGTCTATTTATAATTGCTCTATTTCTCTTAAGTTCTGCTTTTTCTATTGCTCAGACAAATGAGCTATCGTCAAGACTTGAACGCATTCGCGCACTGCAGGTGCAGTATCGTGAAATTGGCCCTTATGATGAAGCAATGAAACTAATAGGGGGGAAGTATGATCCGAATCCTGAATTGAAGGGAATGGGGGTTCATGGAAATTACGTTTTTTTTAGCAATGAAGAGAACGTTGATCAGTTGAAAAGAATGTTGAAAGATGAAAGCCAATTCAAACATTGGAAATCTGCTTTGCATGCCCTCGGTACTATCGGGAGCGTTGATAAATCACAAATATCTATTGAGGAGCTAACAAAATTAGCGGTTGATATTGAGCGGAAAGAATTTGCTACTGACGTAGATAAAGTGGGTTTGCTGAGGATTGCTTATGGTGCAGTCGCAAAATATGGTGATCAACATGGGCTGGACTTTTTGATCGAGAGAACTAAAGAAAGCTTTTGGAATGGTGAACCTCCTAGCTACGTTCTTTCGGCTAACGATCCGAGTGATCCCAGTAAAGGACTTCTTGTCTCAGCAAGAAGTGAGGCGGTAATCTCTATTGCTCAATATCCGGGGGAGGAAGGTGTGAAATACATTAGTAAGCTCCGAGCTCAGAATTCTAACGAGCATGATTTGGAAAGAGCGTTTACATTGATCGACTCTATGGAGTCAGAGTACCGGAAATATGCTCAGTTTCGTCAGCTGGCCTATCAAATGAAGATGAGCGCAGAGATGGAAGAATCAATTCAGATTCCAAGCAGTGATGTGGATGATCCTGGTAGTGAATCTGAAGGCGTTAGGACGCGAACGCCTGAGTTGAAAGTTAATGAGGTCGATGTTAACATTACTGATGCACCTATCGAAGAAAGTAAAGCGGCGGAGGATGGTCTGAGTTATTGGATATTCTACTCCTTGGGCGGTGTGGCTCTTTTAGTGTTAATAGTATACTTCATGCGGAGGAAGTTATAGGCTTTTGCTGAGAATTCTACAAGGAATTGCTATATCCACTGCGTTTCTGCTGAGTTCTGTTTTGTGCATCGCTCAGACTGAGGATAGGCAGAGTTTGCGTGAGCGTATACACCTAAAAAAGAGAACATATTGAAGTCGGACCTCATGATGAAGCAATGAAGCTTCTACAGGGTAAGTTTGGCTATAATGTAGAGCTAAGTGGGATGGAGTTCACGGTAACCATTAGAAAGAGACAAGGGAGAACGAGACAAAGGATTAAACGTAGAAAATAGAGTTCACTGAATAAATACGATCTGATGTGCTGTAGCTTCTTTTTAGCTATATTGCACCCCACGCCGACTTCTGACACCCAAAATCCCTACTTCGCAGCCTTGCCAAGTGATACGCGGGTGCCATGCTTCGGCGGCATGGCTGAACTGTTTGACCACGTTTTCCGATGGCTGGAGTCGCTGAATGCGATCTTCCTGCTGCCGGCGATTGCGATACTGCCGCTGTTTGCGTTTCCGGTGTCGCTGCTGTTGGTGCTGGTCGGGTATAAGTTTGGGCCGTTCTATGGGCTGCTCTTTGCGATGGGCGGCGTGGCGATCAATGACGCGCTGTCCTACTGGCTGGCGCGGACCTTATTGCGCGGTAAAATTGTCCGCCTGCTGGAAAAGCGAAAGCTGAAGGTGCCCGTGATTAAGAAGGAAAACGAGGTGCAGTGGATCGCGTTGCTGCGCATCATGCCTGGCTCGCCGATGATTATCCAGAGCTACCTGCTGGGCCTGGCGAACGTGAACTTCATGCGCTATATGGTGATCTCCGTGCCGATCCAGTCGATCCACGTGTTTTTGATCATCATGTTTGGCGATGCGGTGTTCGAGGGCGAGGTCGGTATGATTATTTTTGCGGTGTCGCTCATCGTGGTGGTGGGCATTGCTTGCCGGATGATTTTCAACTATTACAAGGAACGTGGCGCTATCCCCAAAACAGCAGGCTGAGGACTCGATTAGCGTCGGTGAGTTTACCCGTCGCGTGCGGGCGCTGTTGACGAAAAACATCCCGCCGTGCTGGGTGCAGGGCGAGGTGTCCAACCTGCGCCGCCAAGCCAGCGGGCACGTTTACTTTACGCTCAAGGACGACGCCAGCCAGCTGCCCTGCGTGCTGTTTCGCATGGATGCGATGCGGCAGACGATCGACTTGCGCGACGGGCTCGCGGTGCAGGTCCATGGCGGCATCGATGTTTACGAGCCGCGCGGTGCCTATCAGTTGATTTGCCGCACGGTGATGGAAGTCGGGCAGGGGCGCTTGCAGGAGCGCTTTGAGCAACTGAAAAAGAAGCTCGCCGCCGAGGGGTTGTTCGACGCCGAGCGCAAGCGCACCATCCCGGCCTGGCCGAAAGCGGTGGCCGTGGTCACCTCGCCCACCGGGGCGGCGATTCAGGACTTTTGCCGTGTGCTTGAGCGTCGCGACTGGCGTGGCCGCGTGGTCATCGCGGGAGCCAAAGTGCAGGGGGAGGGCGCCGTGGGCGACATCACCGAGGCGCTGCGAAAAATCCATGCCTGGGGCCAGGCGGATTTGATCGTCGTGATGCGCGGCGGCGGGAGCCTGGAGGACCTGTGGTGTTTTAACGAAGAGGCTGTTGCCCGCGCGGTGGCGGCCTCGCCCACGCCGATTATTTCCGCCGTCGGGCACGAGATCGACTTCACCCTTAGCGACTTTGCCGCCGACAAGCGCGCGGAAACGCCGACTGCCGCCGCCGAGCTGATCAGCAGCCAGTTCATTGAGCTGCGCGACCGCGTGCGCGAGTTGGGGCGCGATTTCAACTACGGCATCGACGAGGTGCTCAAGACACAGCGGCACGAGCTGGAGCTTCTCCAGCGCCGCTTGCAACTGCATCATCCCAAGGCACAGGTGCGGCAATCCCAACTGCGGCTCGATGAGCTGCACGCGCGCTTCGAGGCACTGGTCAAGGCGCAGCTTGCCGAGGGCGGCAGTGACTTGCGTCTGCTACGTCAGCGGTTCGCCGGGTCCTCGCCGGAGAAACGTGTTCGGTATCTGGGCGAGCAACTCGTGGCGCTGCAGCGCCGTTTCGACCGCGCGAGCCGCGAGGAGCTCCGCCGCCAGCGCAAACAGCTGGAGGTGATGCGCGCACGTCTGGAGGGAGTCAGTTTGCAGCAGACCTTGAAGCGCGGCTACGCCATTGCCCGTGACCAGCAGGGGCGGGTGGTGACGCGTAAGGAAGGCCTCGCCAAGGGCGACTTGCTCGGCCTGGACTTCGCCGACGGCGAGGTCCGCACACGCGTGGAAGAGCTGTAGGTTTAGGGCGGATGTTTGGCGGAGAGGTGGCGGTGGGCGGATCGCGAATTTCCACATTCGCTTACTATCTACCACTTTTTCATTCAGATGGCGTATATGCGAATGTGGAAATTCGCGATCCCTACTAGCTTCCGCCGCAGATCTGTTGGCCTTTTCGGTTGAAACCGCCGCCGGCTTTGCCTTTATGGGACGTTTTACATCATGAGTGACGCATCCACAGCACAGCAGGTCGTCCTGACCTGCGCCCAACCGACCGGCAAACTCCACCTTGGCAATTACCTCGGGGCCGTGCGCAATTGGACGCGTTACCTCGACGGCTACGAGTGCTACTTTGGCATCGTCGACATGCACGCGATCACTGTGCCCTACGTGCCGGCGGACCTCCGCCGCGACACCATGGAGTGCATCGCGCAATACATCGCCTGCGGTATCGATCCGGACAAGGCGAACATCTTTGTGCAAAGCCACATCATTGGCCACACCGAGCTGGCGTGGATCCTCAGCTGCCTGTGCCCGCTGGGCCAGCTGGAGCGTATGACGCAGTTTAAGGACAAGTCCGCCAAGGCTCGCGCCGAGGACAAGCAAGCCTTCATTGGCAGCGGCCTCCTGCAATACCCGGTGCTCATGGCGGCGGACATCCTCCTCTACAATGCCGACATCGTGCCCGTGGGCGAAGACCAGAAGCAGCACCTTGAGCTGACCCGCGACCTCGCGCAGAAGTTTAACTCTACCTATTCAGAGACCTTCAAGGTGCCGGACTTGTTCATCCCGAAGACGGGCGCACGCATCATGTCGCTGCAAAACCCGACCAAGAAGATGTCCAAGAGTGACGAAAATCAGACCTCGACGCTCTACATCACCGACGACGAAAAAACGATTCGCAAGAAGATCGGCAGCGCGGTGACGGACTCCGATTCCGGGCCGGGCTGTGTCCGTGCGACCGATGACAAACCCGGCGTGACGAACTTGCTCGGCATCCTTGGCGTGGCGACTGGCAAGTCTGTCGAAGAGCTCGAAAAGGAATTTGCCGAGGCCAGTTACAAGGACTTCAAGGACGCTGTCGCTGACGCCGTCGCTGAGATGCTTGCGCCCGTTCGCGAGAAATACGAGGCCGTGGTTTCCGACAAGAAATACCTGACCGAGGTCATCAAGCGAGGCGACGACGCCGCCCAAAAGCGCGCCTTCAAGATGCTGGGCAAGGTCCAGCGCAAGGCCGGATTCGTCGCGCGCTAGCGCAGGGAATGTTCGAATGTTCGAAGGTTTGGAATGTTCGAAAGGTTGGGGATAGCGATATGAAGTTTATTCTCATTATTTTGGCTTCACTTTGCTTCTCCGCCTGCTGCCGATTCCCAGGTGCGGATGCTCCAGTATTGGCGGATGAGGTTCAGGCTTCGCTGACGCCGGTTTACTGGGAGCGTCATGATTTTGTTGCGAGGTTCTACGCCTAAAGTAGTAATAGCGGGCGATCGTTGGACGACGCGGTTCTCATTGATACCTTTAATAGCCCGCAAGGCCGGGGGGCCGAGCGCCATTGGATCGAGCACCATACGGAGAATCTTGAGTCGTCTACGTCTGTCGGGTCATATCGCAATGATGGTAGATGCATTCATGAGTGGAAAGTGGTTTCGGCGGATGGCGAGTATCCGATCTATTTCGATGCATCTTATTACCATGGCGTCTTTTAGTGATTCGTAGGAGTCCTGCTGATAGCTCATGTTTTGTGCGTCAAAAACCTTCTCACTTACAAACTTTCGAGCCTACGAACCTAAGTTTCCTTGCTTCCAGCGAAATCGCGGGCTACTCCTAGGCTTACCGAAATTGACCTATGGCCTTCGAAGAAAACGTTCCGCTACCGAAGATTAATAAAATACCGTTCATCGTGTTCGACGTGGTCCTCCTGCTCTTTGCGGCAGTGATCGTGTTTCGGAGCGATTGGCCCCTGACGCCCTTGATGTTCATGGGCACGCTTTTCCTTGTCGCTATGGGGGGCGTGGTGGCCTGTTTGCCCTTTTTTATCGAATTCCGCACGACAGCCAAGCTGAAGGAATACGACCTCAGCCAGGCTAATGATGATAACGCCCGACGCATCGAGCAGGCGCTTTATGGCATCCAGGAAATTGGCGAGTCGGTGGTGCAGGCGACGGATCGCAATGCGGAGATTGCCGGGGCGTTCGAGACTTTGCTGGAGCGGATGGAGTCGCGGATCAAGGAGATCAAGGGCGGCTCGGGCACCGCAGCGGGCATTGACCCCGAGGAGCTCAAGACGGCGCTCCGTGAGCAGCTGGACTCCGTGCGCGAAGAATTTGCCCAGGCCATTGCCGAGCAGGCCGCGATGACGGGTGACAAGCAGCATGACAAGCTCAATAGCGCGCTTTCCAAGCTGCAGGGCTTGCCGATGCAGGTCACGCTTTTGGGGGATTTGGCCGTGCGTTACCAAACGCTCGTTGCCCTGATGCAGGACACCGCCGCGTCGATGGTCTCGGCAACACCGGTCAAGGACTCGGCCTCTGTCGGAGAGACGGACCTGCCGGAGGATTCGTTTGACGGCGTGCTTGAAGCCGAGGTCGAGGAAAATGTCGCCCCCGAAACGGCCGCCATCATCGAGCATGAAATGGCCGATGACGAAGAGGAGGCAGACGAAGAAGAGGCGGCCGAAGAACCTGTTGATGGGGCTGAGCCCGATGCGGCGGAAGACGTCGCTGAGGAGTATGACGAAGAGCTCCCCGAAGAGGACGATTTTATCATCACCACTTCCTTGCCGGAAGAAGACGAAGATGCGGCCGCTGACGAAGAAGGCGCGGAGCCGGACATCGTCGTTGAAGACACGGCCGAGGATGAGGAAGTGGCCGAGGCCGAAACGGAATCCACCGAAGTCGATGGCGAGGACTTTAGCCAGATGGATGCCCGCTTTGAAGAAGAGCTGTCCGAACTGGATGAGGAACTTTCCAACGACGAGCCCGACGACGACACCGAGCCGGAATTCCTGACCGACGAAGACCTCGCCGATGAGGAGGAAGAGGCCGTTGGCGAGGAGCCAGAAGAGGAAGCTGTTGCCCAGGCTGAGGCGGAGCCGGTGGCCGACGACGGTGCCTTGGCCATGCTCAATGAAGACGAAGAATTTGACATCGCCCTGAGCGACGACGGCGAGATCGTGGCCGAAGAGGAAGCGCCCGCCGCACCGGAAGAAGCTGCGGTCGACGAAGGCGAAGCTGCCGCCGTGGCCGACGATGATGCCTCGGGCATGGGCTTTGACGATTGGGACGATTTTGGCGAAATTGCCACGACCGAAGAGGACGAAGACGAGCCCGAGCAGGGCGAGCTGATCGACGATGTGCCTGCCACCCCGAAGTCCAAGCCGAAGAAGAAAAAGGGTGCCACCACGCTGATTGCGCAGGTGCTGATCGGCATTGGCAACAAGCCCTACGTGCGTGGCACGGGGCCGGGCCTGTCCGAGGACGAAGGCGTGCCAATGGAGTTTCTCGAAATCGGCAAGTGGCAGTGGACCGCGCCCGAGAGCGATGAGCCCGTTACTGTGCGCATTTACAAAAACGACGAGGACCCCGCTGAGGGCGACCCGATTGAAATCCCCGCTGGCCAGCGCCGTTCGGTTGCCCCTAAGTTTTCTAAATGATCAGGCCTAACTGGTCCTATTGGGTGATGGGTTATATAGGTCCTTTATTGTCAGGTGTTTGCAAATGTGTGGTTCCTGCCTAAGTTCGCTTCTGAACCAAATAAAATCATGAAGCACAACCATACAACCACCGTTCGCCGCCTGAAAATGTTGATCATTGCTGGAGGCATTTCGCTGGGTATGTGGCTTTTTTCGGGCTGCTCCAGCACATCTACGCATGCCAGCGGTTCCACCCACATGAGTGCCAGCACGGGAGCTCCATCGGGAGATGGCCAGTTCCACATGCGCCCCTGCACCTACCAGTCGGTCGAGTGAGCACCGAGCGTTGGATACGGGCTCTGTCAAATTGAGCCACGTTGTCGCTGGGGGGGAATTTTTCATTTTTTCTTTCCATCTCGCGTCATCCGTGAAGCATGGGGCGCATGAATCCACTCAAGTGGAAGCTACACTGGCAGATACTTGCCGCCCTCGTGCTTTCTGGAATTGCGACGGTGGTGGTGAAATCAACCGGCGGCGCTGAGGCAGCCTTCGGGGCTAACTTGCTGGCGGCGTGCGACTTCATGGGCAAGCTGTTCATGAACGCGCTGAAGATGATTATCGTCCCCTTGGTGGCGAGTTCGATCATTTCGGCAATGGCGGGGCTGACTGGTGGTAAGGATTTTCGCCGACTGGGCTTTAAGACGCTCGCGTATTATGTGTGCAGTGGCGCGATTGCGGTGACGATTGGCCTCGTCCTGGTGAACGTCTTTTCGCCGGGCACGGTCGACCCCGAAGTCGCCGCGCGCATGGAGGCCAATGCCCAGGCGGCCAACGCGGGCGAGATCATCGAAACGAAAGTCGCGGGCAAAAGCTCGCAGGATATTTGGGATATCTTCCTGCGCATGTTCCCGTCGAACATCGTCGAAAACGCCAGCGACAACGGCCAGCTCTTGGGGCTGATTACTTTTAGCGTCTTGTTCGGTTTTTTCATCAGCCGGCTCGATGACAAGTGGCGCGCGACGCAGCAAAATTTCTGGGAAGGCGTGAGCAATGTAATGATCGGCATCACGGATCTGATTTTGAAATTCGCGCCGATTGGGGTATTTGCGCTGGTTACGCCGCGCCTCGTCGAGCTGGGCATGGACCTGCTGGCACCGCTGGCTTCATTTACCGTTACCGTGCTCCTCGCGCTCCTTCTGCATGTGGCCGCGCTGTGCGGTGTGCTGGCGTTTTTCAAGGTCAACCCGCTCACGCATCTGAAGACGATGTCCGACCCGCTGCTCACGGCGTTTTCCACGGCGAGCTCGGCCGGCACCTTGCCGCTGACCATGGAGACTGTGGAAAAAGACGCCAAGGTCTCGCAGCGCACGGCCAGCTTTACCCTGCCGCTCGGTGCCACGGTCAACATGGACGGCACCGCGCTTTACGAATGCGTCGTGGTGATCTTTGTCACCCAGGTGCTGGCGGTGATCGACCCGAGCTTCGTGCCGCTGACTTTGGGGCAGCAGATCATGGTAGTCTTCCTCGCGCTGACGACATCCATCGGCGTGGCCGGTGTGCCATCGGCGAGTATCGTGGCGATCTTTTTGATCATGGGCGTGCTCGGCGTGCCCACGGAATACATTGGCCTGGTGTGGGTGGTGGACCGCGCGCTGGACATGTGCCGCACGAGCGTAAACGTCTTCAGTGACACCTGCGCGGCAGTCATCATCGCCAAGACCGAAGGCGAGCCGGTTTATCAGGAGTAGTCGCGCGAGCTTTCGCATTGACCCACCGGGCATCGGCTGGCTGACTTTCCCCTAGCTTATCTGGGAGCTTCCGGTCCGCGGAAAGGGATAGTCCCACCAGTGAAAAACACATACACTGGGATCATTACGATCCTCCAGCCCGCAGGCGGACAACGGGTAGAATCGGAGATCGTTATGAAAAAGAAAATTCCCTCGCGGCCCAACCTCGAGTTCGACCGCAAGCATGCCAAGGCCTTGCTCAAGCAAACCCGCGCTGGCGAAAGCGCCGCCGTGCAACGCTTCGCGGAGTCGCATCCGCGCCCAACCGTGATCGAGCCAAAGCTGGCCGATGCGCAATTGGTCATCGCCCGCGAATACGGCTTTAAAAGCTGGCCGCAGTGGCGGGCGTTTGTCGAAACACGAAACCTCAGCCGCCGCGAACAGGCAGCCGAAGCCCTGCGCGCAATTTGCTCTAATGACGTGCGCCGTGCCCGGGTGCTGCTGGACGCCGAGCCCGGCCTCCCACGCGAAGATTTCTACTTGGCCTGCGCTTGCGGCGAAGTGGATTTCGTGCGCGGTCAACTGGCGGAAAAACCGGAGCTGGTCTTTGCCGAGGGCGGCGTGCTGGGTCAGTTTCCGTTGGAATACGTGTGCTTTTCGCGGCTGTTTCGCAGTGAGCCTGAGCGAGCGCCGCACTTGGCCGAAGTTGGCCGAATGCTTATCGAGGCAGGCGTCGCCAGCGGGCGTCCTTTGGCGGATTTCATGGAGCCGGTCGGCCGCGACAAGCCGCTCTATGGTGCCGCGGGCATTGCGAACCACGCGGGACTGACGCGTCTGCTCCTCGAAGCCGGGGCTGACCCCGACGAGGGCGAGCCGGAGCCCGACCCGAACGACCCACACAAGACGCCCTGGGGCACGGAGGCGCTTTACCACGCCAGCGAGTTTGCGGACACCGCTTGCCTGGAGCTGGTGCTCAAGGCCAAGCCGCATCCGATCCGCGTGAGCTATTGCCTGGGGCGGGCGCTTGATTTCGATAACCCGGTCGCGGTGAAGCTCTACCTGGAGCATGGCGCGGACCCGAACTTTTTCTACCACATGACCTTCCTGCAAAAGGCCGTGCGCTACAATCGGTCGGCGGAAGTCGTGCGCCTGTTGCTCAAGGCCGGGGCCAATCCGCACGCGGAAGATCAGCGTGGGCTGACGGCGATCCGCTGGGCGGCACGCCGCAATCGTGAAGACCTCGTGTCCCTGTTGTCTGAGCACGGTGCGACTGGCGTTACCGAGCAAGATCGCCTGCTGGGGAAGCTGTTTGCGGGCGAGGAAGTTTCCTTCGCGGACGAGGTCCCCACCGAACTACTGAGCGAGGCCACGCGGATCAACAACGTCCCTGCCATTCGCGCGCTGGTCGCGGCTGGGGCGGATATCGACGCCGTCGTTCACGGCATCGACAATATGCCGATCCTGCATCAGGCCTGCTGGCGCGGCCACTTCGAGGCGGCAAGCGTCTTGATCGAGCTCGGGGCCGACGTCCACCAGCGCAACAGCTACGGTGGCGACGCCCTTGGCACAACGGTCTTTGGCTCCGAGCATTGCCACGACATCAACGGCGGCAGCACCATGCGCCTGCCCGAAGAAAACACGCCCCGCGGCTACGTCAAAATCGCCGAGCTGCTCCTCGATCGCGGCGCGCCCTTGCCGTCAAAAATCGAGCACGGCAGCGAACCCGTTCGCGAATTCCTCCGCCGCCACGGCGTGCCCGACCCAGAATAATTTCCCCGCACGCCCGCCGCCGCTTGAGCCTGCCTTAAGCGGCGGCTTTTTATGGCCCTGAGCAGCGATGAGCCGATTAGAGTGTCTATTCGGCTCATATATTTGGGTTTACGTGAGCCGATTAGCCATGCTGGCCGCCCTGCCGGGCACAAAAAAAGACGCCGCGTTGGGCGTCTTCTTTTGAAAATGGTAGACGGTGCAGGACTCGAACCTGCGACATCCTCGGTGTAAGCGAGGCGCTCTAGCCAACTGAGCTAACCGTCCAATCAGGAAACGCATGAACATGCGCGGTTTAAGGTGCCATTCAAGAAAAAAGATGCCCTCATTGGCAAAAAGTGCCAATTTTATGCTTCCTTCAACGGCGGGGATGCGTCATTTTCCCCAGCTTTTCCTCCCATGCGACACACGATCTCAGCACTAGTCGAAAATAAATTCGGAGTTCTTGCGCGGGTTGCTGGCATGTTCAGCGGCCGCGGGTTTAACATTGATACCCTCAATGTCGGCCCGACGCACGACCCGAAATATTCTCGTATTACGATCACCCTGCGGGCCGAGGAACATGCGTTGGACATGGCGATCAAGCAGCTCGACCGCTTGATCAATGTCATCGACATCACGCATTTCGGCCACCGCAACGCATTTGTCGCGCGTGAGCTTGTCATGCTCAAGGTCAAGGCCGACCGCGAGACGCGCTCCGAGATCATCGAAGTGTGCGACATTTTCCGCGCCAAGGTCATCGACGTCACCCCGGTGGCGATCATCATCGAGTGCACTGGCAACGAGAACAAGATCCGCGCGTTCCTGGAGCTGATCACGCCGTTTGGCATCCTGGAACTGGCCCGCACTGGCAACGTAGCCCTGCTGCGTGGTCACGACGGCGAGGAAACCGACGAAGACTAAACAATTTTCAATTCTCAATGGTCGATTATCTATTTCCAATGGCCAGCGAGATGGCGAAACATCCATCAATTGAAAACGGACAATTGATAATCGACAACTGACAACAAGAAACCAGAAAACCCAATGCCCGCAAAAGTATACACGGAAGCGGACGCTGATATGAGCGTCCTCGAAGGCAAGACGCTCGCCGTCATCGGCTATGGCTCGCAGGGCCACGCCCATGCGCTGAACCTGAAGGACAGTGGCTGCAAGGTCATCATTGGCCTTTACGAAGGCAGCAAGTCCAAGCCTGTCGCTGAAAAGCAGGGCTTCGAAGTCTTCACGACCGCCGAAGCCGTCCAAAAGGCGGACGTCATCATGATCGCTTTGCCGGACATGAAGCAGGCTGACGTCTACAAATCAGACATCGCCCCGCACCTGACTCCCGGCAAGACCCTCCTCTTCACGCACGGCCTGGCGATCCACTACGGCCTCATCACTCCGCCGGAAGGCGTCGATGTGATCATGGTTGCGCCGAAGGGCCCGGGCCACGTCGTCCGCACCCAATACAACGAGGGCAAGGGCGTCCCGGCGCTGATCGCTGTTGCTGAAGGTTCCTCCGACTCAGCCAAGCCGATCGCTCTCGCTTGGGCACATGGCGTTGGTGGCACCCGTGCCGGCGTTATCCAGACCTCTTTCAAGGAAGAAGTAGAAACCGACCTGTTCGGCGAGCAAGCCGTTCTTTGCGGTGGCGCGAGCGCCCTCGTGATGGCTGGTTTCGAAACCCTGACCGAAGCCGGCTACTCCCCGGAGATGGCTTACTTCGAGTGCTTGCACGAGCTGAAGCTGATCGTTGACCTGATGGTTGAGTCCGGCATCAGCGGCATGCGCTTCTCGATCTCTGAGACTGCGGAATACGGCGACTACGTTTCCGGCCCGCGCGTCATCAACGAGGAGTCCAAGAAGGCGATGAAGCAAGTCCTCAAGGAAATCCAGGATGGCACGTTCACCAAGAACTGGGTCCAGGAATACAAGGACGGCTGCCCGAACTACAAGCGCATGGCCGACGCAGGCAAGAACCACCCGATCGAAAAGGTCGGCAAGGAGCTGCGCGCCCTCATGCCCTGGGTTCCGAAGAAGGAAATCGGCGGCACCCAAGCCGAATACACCAGCAAGTAATTGCCGGAGTTCCTTTGAACTTTACTGCGGGAGAGTGCGAAATGCGCTCTCCCGTTTTTTGTACCCGCCCAGGAAACACCATGCATCTCACAGAATACATCCTAACTAGTCGCTGTGGCTCCTATGAACGCCAAGTATGGATCGTGCCCGGTCCGTCTGAGCCGCATCGAATGTGCATTTTCATGGATGCCGAGCATTATACCCGCGACCTGAAGGCGCTGCCGGTTCTCGAAGAATTGCTCGCGGCAGGTGCCGTGCCGCCAATGACGCTCGTCTTCGTGTCGCACGTCAGCGCGGCTGCTCGGCACGCGGACTACGTCTGCAACCCGGACTACGCGGCGTTCATCGCCGAAGACGTGTTTGATTGGGCGCGGGGGCAGTGTCCGGAGATTCAGCCGACCGGCAACCTCATTGCAGGTCTGAGTTTGAGCGGCTTGCAGAGTGCTTACATTGCGCTGCGCTACGCCGAAAAGTTTGACTACTGCTTGGCGCAGTCTGGTGCCTTCTGGTGGAACGATTGCGCCTTTATGCGCTTTGCAAAAGGGCATTGCGCCGCTGGTCAGCGTTTTTGGCTGAGCGTCGGCAACCGCGAGACGCAGTCGGGCTTAACGCATCAGCCCAGCGGCATGCGGCAGGATATTAGCCAGATTGACGGTGTTCGCAGTGCAATGGCAGCGCTTCAGGCGATTGGCGGCGAAGTCCATTACCACGAATACGAAGGCGGCCACGCCGCCCAGCCCTGGCGCGAGGAATTGCCCGCAGCGTTTGCGTGGTTGCTGGGCGGTTGAGCCGGTCGCTGGTAGTCGTGTTGCTAGATCTCGGTTTGTGATATATTAGTTAGTGAAAGTACGAGTTTGGCTAATGCGGCTCCTTTTTTTTTGGGGGGGGTCGCTCTCCTGTTGCTGGTGTTCGGGCCTTCGTCTTCATGGGATGGGGCCGCGAATAGACCGATAGAATTCTCCGTTTATGATGCGGAAGGTCGACCAATCGCAGGCGCTCAAGTTTGGTTGCAGCAGCGATCGGGGACAACGGATAAGTCATTCATTGATGAGCATTTTCAAGGTGAGGAGCGTGAATTAATGATGCAGCACCTGCGCGAGCTTAGGCTGGTTGGAGAGACAGATGGTGAGGGGGTGGTGACGGTGCAGGGGATGTTTGGTGCCGGTGGATCGAAGACTATCTTTGGTAGACGCGGCAGGTATCTTGTGGATCAAGATGTCATCATCTCCGCTGATGGGTTTGGAGACGAAACATTCTACCTGCCCAATCTATTGGGCAAAATTAAATTCTCACTGTCAGAGGATGATCTGGAGGCAAAGGTCTTTCTGAAGAGAAAACCTACAAATTCCGCGCGATGAGCGCCAAATCCACCTGACCATTCCGCAATTGACTGACGGGCACGAAATCCCTTTGCTGGGCCGCTATTTTTCCTATGTCCGACCAACCAATCATACTCGCGACGCGGCGTAGCCCGCTGGCGCTTTGCCAGGCGAAGCTGGCGCAGGCGCACGTGGAAAATGTCTTTGCGGGCGGCAAGGCTGAGCTGAGGGAATTTGTCACCACCGGCGACAAGAAAACTTCGTGGTCTCTTGAAGACAAGGGCGGTAAGGGGCTCTTTACCAAGGAGCTGGAGGACGCGCTTTTAAACGGCGAGGCCGACTTGGCTGTCCACTCCGCCAAGGACTTACCCACCGAGATGCCCGAGGGCCTCGCGCTGGCGGCGTTTTTACCGCGTGAACTGGTCAACGACGTGCTCGTGGTCCAGGAAGGCGTGGCGTCGCCCAAGGTGGTCGCGACGAGCAGCCCGCGACGCCGCTTGCAGCTCAAGTCGTATTTTCCGTGCGCGGTGTGGTGTGAGATTCGCGGCAACGTGGATACCCGCCTACGCAAGGTCGCCACGGGGCAGGCGGAGGCCACCATTCTTGCAGCCGCAGGGCTGCGCCGACTTGGCATTCAGAATTACGATGGCGTCGTTTTTAAGCCGCTGACGATCCAGCAGGTCGTCCCGGCGGTGGGGCAGGGCGCGATCGCGCTGCAATGCCGCGTGGCCGATGCTGAGAAATTTGCCGCACTGGCGTGCCCGGTGACGACGTTTGCCGTCGAGCTGGAGCGCAAGTTTCTGGCCGCGATGGGTGGCGGCTGCCACACGGCGACGGCAGGCCATGTCTGCAGCGGTCAGTTGCACACGTTTCACGAAGATTCCGGCCGCCAGAGCTTTGCTTTGCCAAAGACTGGCGAGGGCGTGGACGCCTGGTTGGAAGACGTCGTGGAGAAGGTTCTGGGCGCGTAGGGCGGCTTGACTTTAGACGCATTCCTGGCGTAAGCTTTCGTAATGATCCACGGACCATTCATTGAACCAGCCGACCACAAGCAAAAGGAGAAGGAAATCCGATTGATTGAGGAGGCTACGCGTGAAGCGTTTCAGGATCGCGATAAACTTCTGCGCATGCTCCACCGCACCGGTATGTTTACCAAGCGTGGAAAGTTGAAGAAGCAGTTTCAGTAATGCCAGCTTATGCCTATGCGCTTGGTTACCATGGCTGCAAATCATCGGTGGCCGAAAAAGTATTTGCCGGTAGCGAACTTAGGCCCAGTCGTGAACGTTACGATTGGCTTGGGCATGGAATTTACTTTTGGGAGGACAATCCGCATCGCGCATTAGAGTGGGCCAAGGAAAGGAAATATGATCAGCCTGCGGTTATCGGAGCGGTAATCCGATTTGGCAATTGTCTGAATTTGATCGATTCCGAGTATTTAGCCGAAGTGGCCAGGACTCACGAATCCCTCGTCTCTTATTGGAAAAATCTGGAAGAATTCGATCTGACTATTCCTGAAAATAAAGGGAAGGATGCCAAGCTACGCTATTTGGATTGTTTTGTTTTTGAGTGGTTGCACAGCACCAGAGAGGAGAATTCATTGCCTTCATACGACACGGTTCGTGGCTTCTTCTCGGAGGGAGAACCGTTGTACCCCGGTGCGGGTTTGAATAAGCAGGACCACATCCAAATCTGTGTTCGCAATCTTGACTGTATTGTTGGTTTTTTTTCGTCCTCGTATTAAATTTTAACTGATGTCGACGCCTGGAAAAGTATTTTTAGTGGGTGCCGGGCCGGGGGATACCGGGCTGGTGACCGTGCGTGCGAAGGAGCTGATCGAGCGCTGTGATGCGCTGGTGTATGACTACCTCGCCAACCCCGAGCTGCTCAAGTGGACCAAGGTCGGCTGTGAGAAGATTTACGTCGGTAAGCAGAAGGGCTTCCACGCGATTCCGCAGGAGGAGATCGAGAAAATCCTCGTCAATCGCGCGAAGAAGGGCCTCATGGTCGTGCGGCTCAAGGGCGGCGATCCGTTTATTTTTGGCCGAGGCGGTGAAGAGGCCGAGACGCTCGTCAACGACGGTGTTTCCTATGAAATCGTGCCCGGGGTGACGGCCGCGCTGGCTTCGGCAGCCTACGCGGGGATCCCGCTAACGCACCGTGAGCACAGCTCGTCGGTCGCGTTTCTGACCGGCCACGAAGATCCGGACAAGCACGAGATGCACGTGCGCTTTGAGGAGTTTGCCAAGGTCGGCGGCACGCTGTGTATTTACATGGGCATGGGCCACCTCGGCGAGATCACTGAGCGCCTGCTCAAGGCCGGGCTCGAGCCAGAGACGCCGGTGGCCATCGTCCAATGGGCGACAACGCCCCGCCAGCGCAGTCTGATCTCCACCCTGGCCAACGCCGTGGCCGACAAGGACGCCGCAGGCCTCAGCTCGCCCGCCGTGGTGGTGATTGGCGATGTGGCCAAGCTCAGCGCGAAAATTGGCTGGTTCGAGCAGCGCCCGCTCTTTGGCAAGCGCGTGGTGGTGACGCGTAGCCGCTCGCAGTCAAGTGAGCTGTCCGCCGCGTTAAGCCAGCTTGGCGCGGAGGTGCTGGAGCTGCCGCTCATTTCGATCAGCGAGGACGAAGAATCGACCGGCGAAGACATTTGGCCGACGCTCTGGAACTACCGCTGGATTGTGTTCACCAGCCCCAATGGCGTGAAGTATTTCTTCGAGAAGTTTTACCGGCAGTTCGACGACTTGCGGAGCTTTGGGGGCATGCGGATCGCCTGCATTGGTGAAACGACCGCCAGTGCCGTGCGCGAGCAACGACTCGCGGTGGACCTGGTGCCCGAGGAGGCGGTGGCGGAAAACCTGGCCGAAACACTTCTACGCGAAGAGACGCTCGACAACGAGACCGTGCTCGTCGTGACGGGTAACCGCAATCGCGACGTGCTGATCGAACGCCTGGAGGAGGGCCATGCGATCGTGGACGTGTTCCCCGTTTACCGGACTGATTTGACCAATCTAGACGATGATCCGGCTGCGATGCGCTTTCGCGAGGCTGGTGCCGATGCGATTACGTTTGCCAGCTCGAGCGCGGTGGACGGCTTTGTCCAGCAGGCGAAAAACCTGCAACCCGGCGAGGGCGCGCGCCGCCCCAAGGGCGTGGCGATTGGCCCCAAAACCGCCGAGCGCATGCGCCAAATCGGGCTGCCGGTGGACCGCCTGGCGAAGCAGGCCTCGATCGATGGTTTGGTGAGGGCCGTGCAATCTTTGTGGGGGAAATGATAGTTTAGGGTGTGTCTCAGGCAAATCGGCGCGGAAAACGCTTTGTCAATGGCGCTTTGAAAATGGAACCCACCCCAGTCTATACTTGACCAACCTACCGTGTTCTCTCGGAATCCACTTGTGATTTTTGTAACCCCTAAGCTCCTGTCGGCTGGAAACTTTGGCTCCAGTGTATTTGCACGTCTGCTCCTGATTGGGGCCCTGCTGATTGGCCTGTTTGGCTTGTCCGGTTGTGAAAGCGATGGTGGCAGTTCGAGCAAGTCCTCACCGGCGACTTTCATCGGCCCGTCGCCCAATATCCTGCGGGTCGGGGTGTCAGCGGACATGCCGCCCTTTGTTTACAAGCAGAACGGCCAACTGACCGGGCTGGAAATCGACTTGGCTCGCATGATGGCGCGCGACATGAACAAGGAAGTCCGCTTCATCGAGCTGGACTGGGAAGATTTGATGCCAGCGCTGCAGAACAACAAGATCGATATCCTGATGGCGGGCATGAACTACACGCCCCAGCGTAACGCGATTATCGCCATGACCACGCCCTACATGAACAGCGGGCAGATGGCTCTCGTGATGCGCAAAAATACGCAAAAATACGGTTTGCCCGGCCTGATCGGCAATATGAAGGGCAAGGTCGGGGCCGAGGCTGGCACGACCGGGGAGTTTCTCGTGCAGTCCAGTTTCCCCAATGCGACTTTGATTACTTACGACTCAGCCGAGGAGGGCGCGCAAGCGGTCGCCGACGGCGAGATCGAAGTGCTTATCCATGATGCGCCGACCATTTACTGGCTGGCAGGCACTTACCAGAATCGCGGGGTGACTCCCGCTCGACCGGTGCTCTCCGTGGACCAAATGGTCTGGGGTGTCAACCGGGACAATCCGGAGCTCTTGCAAGAGGTCAACAACCTGGTGGCGACCTGGGCCTCTAATGGTGAGCTAAATCGCGTCGTGAGCCGCTGGGTCGGCATGTAGCCGCGCGCGCGGCGCTACCCAATCAACCTATTCGGCGGTTAGCCAAGTATAGAGGTTAAACAGTAGGATAAATAGCGCAATCGCTGCGATTACGTAGGCCATTGGCCAAGGCTTCTTTTCGGGCTTGGCCGACTCATCGTTCGAGGTCTTTGGATCTTCGGGCATGTTTTGTACGTCAGGACGGTGACGAGGTTTTTATTTGTCAAATGGGTTACAATTTGTAAGGGTTTTTTGTTTCAATAATGAGTAATATCACCCCGTCAATGACTGATAACCTGGCCAAGGTGATTCCTTGGCCCTACGCGCTGTGCAATCGCAGCGGGGCGATCGTTCATTGCAATGAGGTGTTTTTAAGGCTTATTGGCGCTGAGGGCGGCAGTGGTGTTGGGCAATTGTTGTCCGAGCTGATGACGACCGCCCAGGCTAGCCAGGACTTGGAGTCTTTGTTCTCCAATGCCAGTAACGAAGCCTGGCATGGTAAGCTACGCATCGCTGGCAGCCAGAATCTGGTGTTAGAGGCGATGATGCAGGCCGATCCGGAATCGCCCGACAGCGTCTGGCTGATCATCATGGAAAACCCGGTCGTCAACGGGCAGATGATCCTCAACCCGCGTAGTGAGCTGCGTCTGCTGCAAATCCTGATGGATCACACGCTGGACTACGTTTACTTTACGGACATCCATGGGCGCTTCGTCATCACCAACCGTGCGTTTCAGCGGACGCTGGAGACGCAGTATCCCGGCCAGGAGGTGGGAAAATCTGTTGGCGATTTCGTTACCCGTGAGACCGCGCGCTGGGTTGGCGAGACCGATCAGGAGGTGCTCACCACGCTCAAGCCGATCGTCAACCACGTGGGCTTGTTCCAGATTCGCAATGGCGGGGCCTTCTGGCTACAGACCACGAAAATGCCCGTTTTCGATCACAACCGCCTGTGCATTGGGCTGGTGTCGGTCAGCCGGGATATTTCCGAGGCTCGTCAGACGGAGAATCGCTTGCGCATGGCGATCCAGCGTGCCGAGCAGGCTAACAAAGCCAAAAGCGACTTCCTGGCGAACATGAGCCACGAAATCCGCACGCCGATTAACGGCATTATCGGGATGAGCGAGCTTTGCCTGGAGAGCGATATTTCGCCTGACCAGGAGCGGTACATCCAAACGGTTCTCAACTGCAGTAACACGCTGCTGGCCCTGGTGAACGACATTCTCGACTTTTCCAAGATCGAGGCCGGGCAGCTTGAGCTGGAAAATATCGACTTCGACCTGCGCGAGGCCATTGAGGACACGGTGGACCAGTTTGTCTCGATTACACGGGACCGCGGGCTGGAATTGGCGGTTAAGATCGACCCGAGCTTGCCGACGGTGGTCTCCGGCGACCCAATTCGCTTCCGCCAAGTGCTGAACAACCTCGTTAGCAACGCCGTAAAATTCACCGAAGAGGGCGAGGTCATCATCGCCGCCCGTCAGTCGGCAGTAAGCGGCGATCGGCTGAAGCTGTTGATCGAGGTTTCCGACACCGGCATTGGCATTAGCGAAAACCGGTTGGATAATATTTTCGAAACCTTCACGCAGGGTGACTCGTCCACGACGCGCAAATACGGCGGCACTGGCCTGGGCTTATCTATCTCGCGCAAGCTGGCGCGCATGATGGGCGGCGACGTCTTCGTGGACAGTGAGCTGGGCAAAGGCGCGACCTTCAGCGTTGAGCTGGATGTGGGCATCGTCAGCAGCGAGACCGAGACGGAAATGCTCAATCTGGAAGAGCTGAACGGCTGTCGGGTGCTGATCGTGGATGACAATTTAACCAATCGCCAGATTCTGGACGAGGTTTGCCGACACTGGGGGCTTTTGCCAACGACTTGTGATGACGGCGTAAAGGCGATTGCACGGATGGAGCGGGCCATTGCCGACGGCGCGCCATTTCAGCTCCTTTTGCTCGACCAGCAGATGCCGGGCCTCAGCGGCACGGACATTGCCTCGCTGGTGCACAGTCGCAGCCAACTGCGCGATATCAGGATGATGATCCTCACGTCCGCAATTACGCAGGAAGAGCGTGAGCGCGGGCGGCAGATGGGCATTGGACGTTTTTTAACCAAGCCGATCAAGCAGAACGACTTACGTGAGGCGGTGCTGGATGTCTTTGGTCTTTCGCTGGGTCAGCAAAAGCTGCTGAAAACCGGCTCTTCGCGCGCGCCGATCCCCATGCCGCGCGGCGATGAGATGCCCCGCCTGCGCATCTTGCTGGCTGAGGATAATCTGATCAACCAGGAGGTGGCACTACAGCGGCTGACCAAGCTCGGGCACGAGGTAACGGTGGCCAATGACGGGCAGGAAGCCGTGGATACCTTTCAGACCCTTGTGTTCGATCTGGTCTTGATGGACGTGCAAATGCCGAAGATGGACGGGCTGGATGCCACGCGCCGCATCCGTGATATCGAGGCCAATCTGAACCGCCGCACACCGATCATTGCCATGACCGCACGGGCCATGCGCGGCGATGAGCAGGTCTGCCTCGACGCCGGTATGGACGGCTACCTGACCAAGCCCTTCCGCGCCGCCAAGATGCGCGAAGTGCTCGTGCAAGTGCTGGACCGCCTGGAGCGGGATGCAAAGGTGACCGTCTCGGGGCCTCAGTATGAGCCCGCCACGATTGCCCTACAGCTCGACGAGGAAGATCAGGAAGACATGGTGCTTGCTGCACGCATGTTTAACGACAGCTTTGCTCAGGAGTTGGCTGAGTTTTTCCCCTCCGATGGAGCCCACGATTACGATGCGCTCAAGCACTACGCGCACTCGCTGAAGGGGGCTGCCGGCCTGCTCCGGGCTATCCGGCTGGGGCAATGTGCGGCATGCCTGGAGGACGCCGCCAAGCGGCACGACCGCGAGGGCGTGGATGAGGCGCTGGGGCAACTCTCCAAGGAGGGCGCGCTGATTCGTGCGTCGCTGGAATCGTTCCTGCTGGATTCCTGAATGATCAATTCCCGGGCTTACATTGCGGGCGAGGCTTGATCTTGACCGAGATCGGCTTAGATTGATCCTCTGCAATGTTTAATATGGCTACCAGCAGTCCATTCACCGAAAGCGAGACGGATACCTCGGTTGCCACGGAGCTGCCGTGGAACGTCGTTGTGCTCAATGACCCGGTGAACCTGATGAGCTACGTGGTGCTGGTCTTTCGCCGCGTGCTGGGGTTCGATGATGACAAGGCGCGCAAGCACATGCTGGAAGTTCATGAACTCGGCCGCTCGATTGTTTGGTCCGGTGGCCGCGAGGAGGCGGAAACCTACGTTCACGAATTGCACAAGTGGCAACTCAACGCGAAACTAGAACGCGATGCCTAAGCTAGCCCTCAAGATTAGCCCGTTTTACGTGCAGGCTCTGTTGGACGTGATCGAACCCATCGAGAAACGGTTGCGGCTACAGGTGGCCATTGACATGAATGGCGCGCCCGATGACGACGAGATTCTGCTGGAAGCCTGGCGCGACAGTTTGCTGGAGCAGCTTCGTGAAGACGCCAGCTACCTGGTCGAAGTGCTCAACCAAATGACGCCGGAGCACCCAGTGGAGTTTTCAGAGACAGACGCCGAAAGCGCCCTGCGCGCCGCATCGGCTGTGCGTTTGAAGATTCGCGAGGCCTTCCTCAGCCGCTTTTCCGAACAGGCGCTGGAGCGGGATATGATTGAGCCCGATGCCCTGCGCCCCGAGGAGCACAAGCCATTTATGTGCTACAGCTTTCTGGCGCGTTTTCAGGAAATGCTCGTCGTGCAGCTGATACCGGAGAGCTTCGGCTTTGACGACTTCGATGAGACGGACGATTTAGACGACGACGAGGACATCGAGGACTAGCCGGATGAAGAAAGGTATCATCAAAATCATTTCAGGCGTCCTGGTGGGGATTTCCGGTTTCGCTATCATGGTTGTCTGGATTCTGCTTCCGTTAATCGAAAGCATGGAGAGCAACCCGCAGTTTATGGGGCCGGGTGAGTTGACTTACCACGCGGAGGAGCCTGGTAATTATTTCCTCTACAACCAATACCGCGCCATGATCGACGGTGTTCTCTACGACAAGCCCGAATCGCTGCCCGACGGATTTCAGGTGGCGATTACGGATGAGGCAGGCACGCAGTTGGAATTTCATTCGGACCGTTCGTTCAGCTTTTCCTCGGGTGAAACCAAAGGGCGTTCGGTTGGCTACGTGCAAGTGACCGCACCGACCACGTTGGAGATCCAGCTATCGGGCTTCGAGGGTAAGCGTCCGTTTTCCTTTGGTCCCAATGATTTATGGGGCTTCATGAAGGATGTCCTGCTATCGCTTTGCCTGATCTTTCTCGGCCTGGCAGCGGGCGCTGGCCTGATCATCTGGGGCATCGTAGATCTTACCCGCAAACCGAAGAAAGAGCCGCCGCCATTGCCGGCCTAGCTTACCCATTGTTTTTAACATTATTCAGCAGACTCAGCGGTCCCGGCAGTTGAAGCTTGCGCACCGCCGCTGATCCTATACGCCTGCAAAATCATGCCCGAACAAACTCCACGCACTGTCTCGATCGGCCTTATCCAAATGGCGATGCAGGCCGAGCCGGCGTCCAATGTTGCCCAAGCCCGAGAGCTGATTATCGAGGCGGCAAAGCAGGGCGCGCAGGTCATTTGCCTGCCGGAAATGTTTAACACGCTCTATTTCTGCATCACGCAGGATACCGAGCAGTTTGACTTGGCCGAGCCGATTCCCGGCCCTTGCGTAGAGGCCATGCAGGCGCTGGCGAAAGAGCTGGGCGTGGTGATCATTGTGCCGACCTTCGAGCGCCGCGCGCCGGGGCTTTATCACAACACCGCCGCGATCATCGACGCCGATGGCTCGCTGTTGGGCAAGTATCGCAAGATGCACATCCCGCAAGACCCGGGCTTCGAAGAGAAGTTTTACTTCACTCCGGGCGACCTGGGTTTTCAGGTCTGGGAAACGCGATTTGGCAAGCTGGGCGTGTGCATTTGCTGGGACCAGTGGTATCCCGAAGCCGCGCGGCTGACGGCGCTCAAGGGCGCGGATATCCTCTTCTATCCGACGGCGATCGGTTGGCTGCCCGAAGAAAAAGCCGAGCTGGGCGACGCCCAACACAACGCCTGGGAAACCGTTCAGCGCGGGCATGCCGTGGCCAACGGCTGCCACGTTGTCGCGGTCAACCGTGTCGGCACCGAGGGTGATACGGAGTTTTGGGGCCGCAGCTTTGTCAGCGATTACTACGGCCAGCTCAAGCACCGCATGGAGCAGGAGTCCGGCGTGGCCATCGTCCAATGCGACCTCAAGGCGCAGGAAGACTTTCGCCGCATCTGGCCGTTTTTCCGCGACCGCCGTATCGACGCCTACGATGGGTTGACGAAGCGCTTTTTGGACTGATTTTTTTAACTACAAATCGCGCAGATGAGCGCGGATGATTTTGTTCGATACATGTAGTAATGATCTGCGCTCATCTGCGCCATTCGTAGTTTCTCCACCGCTCCTTTATAAAAGATATCATGAAATCCCCCCGCCGCATGCCCGCTGAATGGGAACCGCAAACCGCGCTCTGGCTTTCGTGGCCGGTGTCGCTGCATATCTGGCCCCAAAAGCATGAGGCCGTGGCCGAGAAGTTTGCCGAGATTGCTGCGGTCGCTAGCCGCTATCAGCGGGTGAATATCAACGCCGCCGAGGAGGCGCATGTCGCGATCCGCAATCAACTGCGCATGGCGGGTGCGGTCTGGGAAAATGTCTGGCTTTACGACCACCCGACCAACGATGTCTGGTGCCGGGACCATGGCCCGATCTTTGTTAAAGAGGGTGAGCAGGTCATCGTGACGAATTGGACTTTTAACGCCTGGGGCGGTAAATTTGAGCCGTGGGATCTGGACAATGCTGCGCCGCCTCGCATGGCCGAAGCCTTGGGGCTGCCCTGCGATACGCAAAGCCTGATCCTCGAAGGCGGGGCGATCGAAGTCGACGGCGCTGGCGTGATGTTGACGACGACTCCGGTCCTGCTGAATCCGAACCGTAACATCGGAGCGACGCGAGCGGACTACGAGCGCGTTTTCCAGGAAGTGCTGGGCGTTCACGAAGTTGTCTGGCTACCCGCCGAGCTCCCCAACGACGATACCGACGGCCACATTGACAACCTGGCTCGTTTTTTCGCCGAAGACTCCGTACTCTGTGTCTCCAGCCAGCGCATGCCCGCGCTTAAGGAAAATCACGACATGCTCAAGGAGCGCTTTGGCTCAGTGATGGAGCTCCCGCTGCCGGACCCGGTGCTCAATAGCGACGGCGAGGAGCTGCCCGCCAGCTATGCGAACTACGTCTTGGTCAATGGCGCGGTGTTGGCACCCGTTTTTGGCCAGAAAACGCCCGACGATTGGGCGTTGGGGACGCTGCGCGAGTGCTTCCCAGGTCGCGAGATCGTACCGATCGATTGTCGCCTGCTCCTCGAAGAGGGGGGTGCGCTGCACTGCATTTCGGCAAACCAGCCTGCGTAGTCTGATAGCGTGCGTGATCTGCCCGATAGGTTGACTAGCGGTAGTAAACGCCTTCGACGTATTCCTTGAGCCAGCGACTCTTGGAACCCAAGCGGTTGAGTTCCTCGACCAGGAAATAGGTGGTCACCTCTTTTTCGACCAGTGAGCGGCGCGCTTCCAAGTGGGTGATGAGCCGCTTTTTCAGGTCATCCACCGCGCGCTTATTGCCGTGGTAGCCGCCGTGGAAGCTGTCATGAAAATCCTCCAGAATGTCCTCAACGCCCCTCGTTCCCTGGGACGGCGAGATGACCCGGCTATTCTCGGTGATGCCGCGGGCAATGAGATAAACGCCGTTGAGGAAATCTTCGTATTCGTCGAGTGCCTCTTTCTCCCTTTTGAGCATGGGCAGGTTGACGCTTTGCCATTCGCTGGCGTTGTCGATGCGCTCGGCAAAGCGGCGTCGCGTCTTCTTCCTATCGCCTTTACGTTCGAAGTAATCCCCGGCACCGCGGTCGGCCTCCGGCGTATTGTACTCGATGTAGTAGGTGGCCAGGCCGATGACGCCTTTGGTGTCGTGGTGGATGACGGGGCTGCCGCTGTTGCCTTCCACGAATTTGGCGTCGATTTCCACTCGAACCGGGCCAACGCCGTTGACTTCTCCGCTTAGTTGGGTGACCACGGACGCACCGGCTTCGTTGCCATAAACGGTAACGGCGTCGCCAATTTTAATGTCGTCGAAATTCTCCGGAAGCTTCAGGTATTCGCCTTCATGATTGATCGGAAACAGGGCCAGGTCACGGTCCTTGCAGGCGAAAAATGCTCTGGGTAAATACAGCTCGTGTCCATTGCTGGTCTTGGCCGTCAGGTAGTCTGCGCCGGTAACGACGTGGGAATTGGTCACCATGAACGTGCGGCCTTTCATCTCCATGAGAAAGCCGGTGCCGGAGCCCTTGTCTGACTGAATGATGACGATGGAACCGTAGGATATATCGGGGGCTTTCGAGAGCACCTTTGATTTGGTTTCCGCTTCCGGAGTGGGTTGCGGCCTGGAGGCACCGGCGATGCGGTCTTTGGTTTCCGGCTCGTCATCGGCCTCGAAGACTTCTTCATCCGTCTCTTTGATGCCCCCTTGCTTGGCCTCGATGTATTCGCGAGTGCGGTTGGGGGTGATCTGCTCGTACAAGGTTTTGCCCTCGTAGATTATTTTTAGTTGTACGGCGGACAAATACACATTGCTGGGGGTGTCATCATTACCATTCAGCTCAAACGGTTCACCAAACAGACGAATCCAGTTAAACGGCGGCATGGTGCTGATTTGGTTGCGGGTTTCCATTCTCAGGACGCTTTCCGCAAAGAGCTGCTTCTCGGAGGTTGGGCCTCTGCTGCCGTTGAGGCTACTTAGCTTGTAGGCGTGCATTCCATTTCCCTGATCTTCGAGGTCGAAGCTGAACCGATAAATCTTGGTGCTGATCTGGAACGCTTCCGGAAAAATAAATGCGGACTGGTTGTCGACGACGATGTCGTATCGTGCCAGCTCACGGCCTTGCCTCATCTCCCGGATGGCGGTGTAGCGGACATTGATGTTTAGCTTACCCTTCTCAATGAGGTCCTGAGTGGCCCATTCGATCAGCTTAAATCGGGTATCGGTAGTCAGCTGCTTCAGTTCGAGAACCTCAGCATCGCCGGATACGAGGTTAAAGAAATGCACCGAATTGCCGACCATTTTATCCACCTCGACATCGATTTCATCCCCGTTTTCCAGTTTCAGCTTCTCCGGTGCCGTAATGTCTCCGGCACTGGCCAGAGCGGACGTGACCAGGAAGAGCAACAGACTGATCAATACACGTGCTTGCATGCTTAATACAATTTATTGACTTGATTGAGTTCGATGCAAGGCAATTGATTGATGTAAATTATTCTGGCTGGATTAACTGGTGGACGAAGCGCAGCTTTTCGACTACGGCGGGCGGTAGCACGAACGGGTAAAGATCGGGCTGGCCCATGCCGCGGTTCAGGCTGTTGACCGCAAAGGTGATCGGCAGGCAGGCGTTGAGAATCGGCTCGAAATCGGGCTGGTTATACGGATCGAAGTCTGCCTGCATCTGCACGGTGGCCGGCGACTTTAGCTGGGCATCGAGGCTCATGCCAAAGGAGTAAGCCGTCTCCATGGTGTCCATTACGTGCAGGTAGTGGGCCCAGGTTTCGGCCCAGTCTTCCCAGGGGTGCATGGTGGCGTAGGCGCTGACAAATGTTTCCGACCAGTTCGCCGCCGGGCCATTCTGGTAATACGCTTCCAGCGCTTTGCCGTAGTCGAGCGTGTTGTCGCCAAACAAAATGCGGAACTTCTCCAGCGCTTGGGGATTATTGGCCACGAGCACATCCCAGTAATAATGGCCCACCTCGTGGCGGAAGTGGCCGATCATCGTGCGGTAGGGCTCATGCATGCTCTTGCGCGTGGCTTCGCGGTGGACAGAGTCCGCCTCGGCAATGTTCAGCGTGATCAGGCCGCCGTCGTGTCCGGTCATTATTGGGTCTTCGCCCTGAACATTGGCCAGGAAGTCGAACTGGAGTCCGCCCTCGGCATCGTCTTTTTTGCTGACGAGGGGCAGTTGCAGGCGCAGCAGGCTGTAGACCAGCCGGTGCTTGGCGTATTCCAGCTTCCGCCAGTCGCGGAGGTTCTCCGGAATGCTGAGATCCGGGATGGTGCTGTTGAGCTCGCACGCACGGCAATACGGGTCTTCGTTTGCTTCCGGCACGAGCCAGTTGCAGACGTCGTGCTCGCGGTTAGCGCAGAACTTATACCGGGCCTTGGGGCTGGCGACGGCCTCCAGTGCGCCGTCTTTTTCGATGACCGCGCTGAGCATATTCTGTCGCCACAGGTAGCCCAGCTGGCTCCCGCAGGAGCCGCAGTGGGTGTTTTCGAAAAAGAGCAGTTGGCCACATTCGTCGCACTGGAAAATCTTCATGCCGCAAATAGTATCGACAGTTTTTGGCCTGAGAAGATTATTCTTGTTACGGTTTAGGGAAAGATTCGTGAGCCACCAAATCATTGACTTCACGCGTGCTGTGTGCGATCTCGTGGGGTTTGCAGATATGGACCAGACCACCGAGCAGACGCACATCGCCGCGCTTTACCACTTCTTCGATTTTCAGGATTTCGAGGCGTGGCAGCCGCGCTTGCAAACCCTCTGCGACGAGGCCGGGCTGCGCGGCATCCTGCTGATCGCCCATGAGGGGGTTAATGGCACCGTCGCCGGGCCCGAGGCTGGCATTGGCCAACTGCTGTCCACGCTTCGCGCGGACGAGCGCATGGCCGGGCTGGTCGCCAAATTTTCCTATGCCGACCAGAATCCTTTTCGCCGGGAGACGGTCCGCGTCCGCCTGAAGAAGGAAATCGTCACCATGGGCGTGCCGGGGATTGACCCGCTGACCCAGGCCGGTGAATACGTGGGCCCCGAGCGCTGGAACGAGTTGCTGGCGGACCCGGAAGTCGTCGTCATCGACACGCGCAACGACTACGAGACGATGCTGGGTAAATTTAAGGGTGCCATCGAGCCCAACACCGAAGACTTTCGCCATTTCCCGGAATGGGTCGCGCAAAACCTGGACCCCAAAAAGCAGCCCAAGGTGGCCATGTATTGCACGGGCGGCATCCGCTGCGAGAAGGCCACGGCGCTCATGAAGCGCGAGGGCTTTGCCGAGGTTTACCACCTGGAAGGCGGCATTTTAAAATACCTGGAAACGACCCCTAAAGAGCAGAGTAAGTGGGAGGGCGAGTGCTTCGTCTTTGACCAGCGCGTGACGGTCGACCACGACCTCAAGCCCGGCAAGTTCGAGCTCAACTATGCCTGCGGCCACCCTCGCCCAGCAGGCGACACCTCGGCTGAGTGTTCCATCTGCGCCAAGCGCACGTAGTCAATTCAGTTGGCCGCCGCCTGCTCTTGGGCAGACCGGATCATCGTGTCAAAATTAGGCATGGCGCTGTCGCGCTTGGAATTGAGCGTCCAGGTGATGACCTGATACATGTTTTCCACTCCGTCCAGGATGTAGCATTTGTAGACGATATTCAGGTCGTCGATCTCGCCGGATAGCTCGGTTTCGAAAACGTCCATGCCGTTGACCTGATATTCTTTGCGCTCGCCGACAACGGGGTCGCCCAGATTGGCCTCCAGTTCGAAAATGGTGTTATCGCTCAACTGGCTCGCATCGATGAAGAAGTCCGACTTCGCATTGGCGTAGGCCATGACGTATTCTTCTTTGTAGAGGTTGCCCATTTGCAGGCTGGGGTCCCCATCCATGAGCTTGAGCATTTTCCAGTGGTCCGGGATTGCGAGCATCAGTGGAGATTCCAGCACCTGTACGACGCGGTCCTTCCCCTCGATCTGCTCTTCGGCGATCGTGTTCTGGACGTTGGTGAAGCCGATATACATGCCATAGCCAAACAGGCCGACGAAGGCCAACAGCGGCAGGCCGCATAGAATCGCCAAGACCAACCAGCCGGCGCTCTTCGTCTTGAAGAACTTGACGATGGAAACCACCATCAGGATCGGCACGGCGAGCAGGATGATGACCATCAGGGCGACGCCGACCATGTAGCCAATGTTGTAGCCGATATCGTAGGCGGAGCTATTGGTGTCGACTTGAGCGAGGAATTGAAGTGCGTTGGCAAGGTTCACGGTTTCAGCCTGCCAGTGCCGCGTGCAGTTGCCAGCATAATATAATGCGTTCTGGCTTTTATTAATGCAGTGATAAAAGCACCGCGAAATTGTAATTTGCAGATGCGCGCAAGTGCGCTATGGTGTGTTTATGTCAAACGCAGGACAAGGATCAACGGGCAACGTGATTGCCGCCGTATGTAGTTTTTTCATTCCCGGTCTGGGGCAGCTCGTCCAGGGCCGCATGATGAAGGCGCTCGTCATGTTTGTGCTTGCCGCCGTGCTGTGGGTCTTCTGGCTGGGCTGGATTATCAACATCTGGTCGATCATCGACGCCGCCATGTTTAAGCCGCAGAACGGCTAGGGGGCTCGCTCGAAAGATTTGTTGTCGTGATGTAGGGCTCACGCTTGCGTGATGCCGCCATTGCCACAACGCCAGCTACGGCATCACGCAAGCGTGAGCCCTACATCACAAACGGGTAAATTTATCTCAAACCGGCCCTTCCGGTAAATGCGTTGGCCTACCCAGCGCGCCTACAGATAATACGCGGCCTGGCGGTCTTCCTCACTGGCACCGCGCAGGCGGTAGCTGAAAAAGTGGTCGTAATGCGCGGCGCGCCATTCGCCGTCGGCTGAGTCGTTGTAGCTCAGGAATATTTGGCGGCGGAAGCCATTGGTGTTGTTCGGTCCGGCCTCGTGCGGGGTGAAGCAGCCAAAGAAAATCACGTCGCCCGGCTCGGCGCAGACGACATCCGGCTCGACGCCGTCGACGACCTTGGGGTCGAGGAACGTTAGCTCGCCGGGTTCGTTGATGAGGCCGTTCTTATGCAGGCCGGGGTAGAGGGTGGTCGCGCCGTTTTCGATGGTGGTATAGTCCACGGCGATGCAGACGGAGATCGCGCTCGTCGGCAGGCCCTGCCACCAGGTGTAGTCCTGGTGCAGCTTGTTGCCGTGGGTGTGTGGCGGCTTGTAGATGAGCTTGTCTTTCATCAGCCGTGGTTCGCGGCCCTCGTAAATGGTGGCCAGCACATCGCAGATACGGCGGTCGCGCGTCAAGCGGCTCCAGAAGGGATGCAGGTCGGTAAAGGGATCGATTTTCCAGATGACTTGGTTTTCGCCCGTGCGCTCGAGGCGGAGATTGTGCGCGCCCTGCAGCTCTTCCATCGCCAGCAGGTCGTCGGCCTGCGCTTGGAGGGAGCCAGCGAGATCCGCCAGCAGGCCCTTTTTCACCAAGTAACCTTGCTCTTGGTATTGGGCGAGCTCGGCGTCGCTCAGGCCGAACTGTAGTGGCTTGCGCGCAGCAGCGCTCGCCGTCCAGGAAAGCTTTTCGTCCAGGCTGCGGGCCGGGGTGTGCATGGTGGGGGTGACGGTGCTAATGGTGTTCATGCCGACCATTATAACATCGCCAGATGACGGTTTCGCGCCAATTATTGCCATAATTGTGTCATTTAATGACTACAACGAGGCCTTGCATGACTGTATCTACGGTGGACCGATCCCGGTGGACGCCCTGCAAGCGTGCCTGGCGCAGGCAGGTTTGGGCTTTCCGGTGCAGACCACGGTCGTGCCGGACACCAACACCACGGCGCGGCTGGATTGCTGGGATTTTCGTCCGGGTGACGGGTTGATCTACCGCACCGCGGCGCGAAAGGGAGCGCTGGGCAAGGATTGGCGAGAGGCCTGTGACGCCGCGCAGTGGCAGCGCAGCCTGCAATTGCGCATCCTCGAACTGCGCCGACGCGCGCTCTCCACGGCACAACCGGTCAACGCCGAGGACGAGGCCCGGCTGCGGCAATTGGCGCTGCATCACTGCCAGGCGCTGCTGCCGGATTGGCGCGAGGCCGTCGACTATTGGGTGGACGCCGTGATTCAGCGCACGCAGGCAAAAATCCACGATGCGCATCGGGCTTGCCTGGCCTTTTTATTAGAGGCGGCCGAGCCGCTGCCGACCATTGGCTTTGCCGGGAGTCGCTACCATCACGCGATGCAGCAGCTGCTGGCGTCGTTTACGGCGGAGGGCATCCGGCATTGGCTGCTGCAGGGGTTGGAGGTCGTGGGCGAGCAGCTCGCCGGAGATCAGCGCCGGCTGGATACCAGCATGCGCCGCGCGCTCAACTATATGGAACAGCGCTTGGCTGAGCCATTTAGCCTGGACGAGATTGCTGTGGCGGTCGGGATGAGCCCGGCGGCGTTTTCGCGGAAATTTAAGGCCTCGCTCGGCCAGACTTTCACCAGCTACGTGCAAGCCCTGCGGCTGGAGCGGGCAATCCCGCTACTGCTGCATTCCGACCGCTCGGTGCTGGATGTCGCGCTCGATGCCGGCTTTGGCTCGGTGGAGCAATTTCACCGCGTCTTTAAGGCCCAACTCGGCGTGACCCCGCTGGCGTATCGCAAGGGGCGGATGGGAAAATGAAAGTGCGTTGGGCGTGATTAACGGCGACGGCGTCGCAGCCAGACACAGCCGGCAAACGCGGCCGTAGCCATGCCCAGAGCGACGGTGGCAGGCTCGGGGACGGCGGTCATTTCCACGACGCCAAGGTAGATGAAGCCGCTGCTGTTGTTGTTCGCGGCATCGGGTGAAATGGTCAGCGTAATGAGGCCGCCCGCCGTCGGTGTGATGTCGCTAACGGTCACCGTGGAGGTGATGTTGCCAGTGGCGTTCAGCGCGGCCGAACCACTGTTCTCCCCCTGTAGCGTGTAGAGCGAGGATCGGTTGTCCGATGGGCCAATACGTGAGGCATAGAGGGTGAAACTGTAGGTCTTGCCAACGTCCAGTCCGGAGAACTCCAGCACGGCCAAGTCGTTGCCGCTGCCGCTGCCCCAGGTGCTGTTGGCATCGTAGAAGGAATTACCCGTCGCCGAGCTGGGGTAGGGGGCTGACGCGGAGGTGGTGCCATTGCCGTTGATGCCATAAAAGGCGTCGGTCGTCTCCAACTGAATGCCGGTGCCAGTGCCGGTGGTGTCTAGGAGGTCGCTACTCAGCACGGCGAGGTCGGTTTCCGAAAAGTTGTTCCACGTCTCGGGCTGCCCCGTGGTGGAGCCACCAAAGTTAATCAGGACGGTTTGCGCCAACAACATGGACGGCGCGACGAGGGTCGAAACGAGCAAAGTTTTAAGGAGCATTTTTGGGTGGAGCTAAAAGTATTAATGGGCACGCGCCCGCGTGCTTTGTGCGGTTATTAGTAACCCATGTGCGTAATGGGTGTCAATGTTATCGGCTCAGTCTGCCGCGACTTTAGGGCCTGGCGCTACTGAGCCGTGCCTGAATTTTCCCAATGCATCGCCGCACCAAAGCACGCCAACCGAAGCACCTGAGCAAAAAAGTGCGTTCCCCTGCTGGGTGTTTTTCAAAAAGCCCTATGCTTCTTTTCCGAAAAGCCTACTGCTTCTTTTTGAAAAAGCCCTATGCTATGTTTTGAAAAAGACGCATGCTGTGTTTAGGAAACAACACTACTGTTGTTGAGGCAACATAGCCACTGTTGTCGTCCCAACAACAGTAGTGGCTTTTTGGAATCTTTCCATGGGGCTTTAAGACATCCTTCGCAAACCACCTCCAACAACCCAGGATGGTCGCGAACTCGTGGTGAAATGGTTTCATGTCTTGCAGGATTATTCGCCTAAATAAAAATCATTGTTAGTTTGAAAATATTTAGGATCGTGCATGAAAGATTGCATGTATAGCTTAAGTTCTGTTCAGAAAATGAATATCCCAAAGGAAAGATACAACACTATCGGTGCATTAATTGCTGTATTGTTCATTTTCTTATCGATGGGAACCTTATCGCACTACCAAGAAAAATTGAGTAGTGAAGTGACAGTCCTTTTGGGTGGTGGAATATTCTTCGGATTCTTCCTCATACATGCCGTCGCTCAAATGTTGAGTGGTTATACATGGAAGAATCTCGTCCCTTGGAACAATGGAGTATCGAGAGAGGATGCTCCTGTTAAGTTCTGGACAGAAATCGCATTGGAGCTCGCCTTTGGCGGGTCAATTTTCGTCTTGTGTATTATATCGGTCGCAAATGGCTGGACGCATTAACCGAGGCAGAACCAGTCGCTAGACTCAATTCCGCTAGCGCTTCATCGAGTCAGCTCAAACGTTAGGAGAAAGAATATGACACACAAGATTTTAACCCTACTTATATTTTTCAGTCTGTTCCTCTTGTTGGGGTGTAACCAAAAAAAAGAGTATTCAGTAGAGGACTTCACACTTGATGATAATGGAGCCCCATCTATGGATCTATCCGGAGATTGGGCAGCCGAATGGATTGATCCTGAAAGAAAAACAAAAGAAACATTTGTGATGTCCATTGAGCAAATGCAAGGAACTCTAAGTGGGCGTGCGGCTTTCAACGATGGAAATGAAACCAAGGCAGACATAACCGGAAGAGTATCAGGTTCTCATCTCTTAATTCAGATGAACCCAAAACCGACTGCTCCATACATCTCATTACCGGAAACAACTTGGACAGGAGAAATCACAGAAAATGGCATTATTGGAGAATGGTTTTTAAACGGAAGACCGTATTCTGGGTATGCGAACACAGGCCCTTGGTCGGCCAAGATCGTAAAATGAGACTATGAATCCCAACCAGACGGGAGATGACAACTCCGAGTAGCACTGTCGCGCTACTTTCCGCGCATTCCCTTTACGGTATCTCAAAGATGAAATGCCCAGTCCACGGAAAGGCTCTGATCATTTAGGCAAAGCCTACAGACTACAAAGATGATTGGAGTCCAAGCGGAGAGGCCGTACGGCTTTGGGGCAGTATTCACGGTCTATAGATTTCGACCATAAGCTCACAAAGGATGAGTGGTACACTCAATAATCAGAAATCTGGTATTGTCCTGAATGCGAACCCCAAGCACGATTGGAAGGTGTATAAGATAACCAGTCAGGATATGTGAAGGAAAACGCTGCGCCTTTTTCGTCCATACCCTTGACGGCGACATTTGCCGCGTTAACTCTTAACATTACTAACATCCATGGAAACCAGCTCTACTGCACACGGTAAAAACACTGCGAAAAACGGCGTCATTTTATTGGTCGTTTCAAATATAGCGCTTTTCTTAATTGTTTTACTTGGAATACAGATTCCGCAAGGGGCTTTCGCGCTACTTGGCGGTCTCTCAACGATAGGTTTGATTATGGTTTTTGTTGCGATTACCAAACATCACTATCGAGCGAAGTGGCTATTTTGGTTTTTGATTGCCTACTCGTTGTTACTGCTGATCAGCCCGCCGATAGGAACGGCCATTGCCCTCGTAGTTTTTATTTTCTTAGCCGTGAAAGGTAAGTCATTTTTCGCGAGGACGGTTTGAGCACGGCACAAAACGCAGCGGCGATTGCGGAGAATCGCCCTCCAGTTTAGAGGTAGGTAATCTAGGCCGTTGCCACTTCGGGGATGCTGCCGTTGATGATCTCCAGGAAGGGTGGGAGGATGCTGCGGGCTTTGCCGGGGCCGATGCCTTTGATCGACATGGCTTCCTCGGCGGTGGCTGGCTTGAGGGCGGCCATTTGCTGGAGGACGGTGTTGGGGAAGATCGTGTAGGCGGGCGGGTTGCCGCGCTTGCGGCGCATCTCGTTGCGCAGTTTGACGAGCTGCTCGTAGAGGGCGTCGTCGGGCTCGGCGTGGGGGGCGGTTTCCAACTCGGGCCAACTGAGACGCGGCATCGTTTCGCCAAACATCACCTTGCTGCCGGTTTCGGTGAGCTCGAGCAGGGGATACTCGCCATCGGTCACGGTCAGGTAGCCGCTGTTCTCCAGCTCGTCGAGCAGCTTGCTGACGAACTCCGTGCCGTGCTTCTTGAGCAGGCCGTGGGTGGAGAGCTTGTCGAGGCCGGGCTCGAGGATCGTCTTGGCTTGGCTGCCGGTGAGGCACTTGACCACGCGGTCGCGGCCGTAGCGCGCGCGCCATTGGTGGCGGCCCTGGCGATCGCTCATGCGGGCCACGCCGCTGAGGGCCTTTTTCACGATGAGGGCCTGTTCGTCGTCGACGGGTTTCACGTCGCCCCCGCGATGGCGGCAGCGGTCGCACTGGCCGCACTCGGCGGCGTCGGCGTCTTCAAAGTATTCGAGAATCCACTGCTGGCGGCAGCTCTTGGCGTAGGCAAATTGGATGAGACGGCGAAGCTTGTCCTCGTCGCGCTGCCGCTTGATGAGCAACGCGCGGGCGTCGAGGCCGAGGTCACCCGCGGTGCGCGCTTGTTTGACGATGCGGGTGCCGCGCAGGCGTGAGCCCGGCACGTCGAAGCGCTCGATAACGCCCGCGCGACGCAGCTGGCTGAGCGCGGAGCTGACGGCCATGCCGTTTACTTTGCCCGGCAAAGTATCGCAGATTTCCTCGATGGAGAGAAACGCTTCGGCTTGTTCGTTGGCGCTCCTTTGCATCACAGAGTAAATGCTGTGGATGAGGCTCAGCGTGGGGTTGGCGCCTTCGATAAAAAACTCCTGCGTGGTCTTGTCGGCATAGCAGAAAAGCATCTCGCAGTAGGCGGGCTTGCCATCGCGCCCGGCGCGGCCGGCCTCCTGATAGTAAGCCTCGATGCTGCCCGGCATTTCGTAGTGGCAGACGAAGCGGATGTCCGCGCGGTCGATGCCCATGCCGAAGGCGTTGGTGGCGACGGCGATGGGGACCGCGCCCCGGACAAAGCGGTCCTGCGCCGCGTCGCGCTCATTGGGCGTCATGCCGCCGTGGTAAATGACGTGCTCGACGAACTCCTCGCGCAGCAGCGACGACACCTCCTCCACGGACTTGCGGCGCGCGCAGTAGATGATGCCCACGCCGTTGTTGTCGATGAGCTGGCGCACGCGCTTGATCTTGTCCTTGCGCTTGTCGATTTGCTTGATCGCAAAGCTGAGGTTGTCGCGGCCAAAACCGGAGACAAACGTCGCCGGTTGGCGGAGTTTTAAATTGGCGGCGATGTCTTCGCGGACCTCTGGCGTGGCCGTTGCGGTAAAGGCGGCGCAGGTTGGGTGGCCGATCTTTTCGAGGGCTTCGCCGAGGCGCTGGTAATCGGGACGGAAGTCGTGGCCCCATTGGGAAATACAGTGCGCCTCGTCGACCGCGAACAGCGAGATCTTTACGCCCTTGAGCGAATCAATAAACGACTGCGCACGGAAGCGCTCGGGGGCGACGTAGACGAGCTTTAGCTCGCCGCGGCGGAGGTCATCCAGGCAGGCGCGCTGCTCATCCCAGCTTTGCGAGCTGTTGATCATGGCCGCCGCGATGCCGCGGTTGTTGAGCGCGTCGACCTGGTCCTTCATCAGCGCGATGAGGGGGGAGATGACGAGCGTCACCCCGGGGAGCATCAGTGCGGGCAGCTGGTAGCAAAGGCTCTTGCCGCCGCCGGTGGGCATGATGACCAACGTATCGCGCCCGCCGAGGATCGAGGCGACGATCTCGTCCTGCGGCTCGCGAAATTGCTCGAAGCCGAAATGTTTTTTAAGTCCTTCTGCGGGCGTCATGACCCTCTAAATAACTGCACGAAATAGCAGTGAGTCGAGGCCCAATTTGGCGGAAGTTTTTTATTCGTTGAGCGACAGGCGTTTGGGAGTGGGGAAAGGCGCGCTCGCAGCCTGGCTGAGCTTGGGATTGACAGCCTTTGTCTGCGTGATAGCATACAGGTAACCATTACCCCAGTTATGATCTCATTGAAACAAACCCTTTGCATTTCTGCGTTCGGCGCACTTGCGGCCACGGCCAGCCACGGCTTGGTCATCATTGATGGCACCGCGCCAGACTATCTGAACAACGGCAGCTTTGAGACGCTCACGAATTGGTGGATCGACAGCTCGCCAACGCCCTTGTCGGCCGACCTGAATCTCGACCAAGGCTTCTTGCAGCGCAACACGATCACCCCGGCCGACGGTAGTTGGTATTCCGTGGTTGGGGCTAATTCCGGTGCCACGGAACTGCGCGGTTTTTACATCGATACCGGCTATGATTTGTCTGAGGGCGATACCTTCGACCTAAGCTTTTTTGTGGGCAATCACCAGAGCGTGGAAAGCTCGGACACCATTGCCTGGCGGCTCTTAACGACGACCACCGACACCGACCAAGGCACGGTGGAAACAATTGTTGCCAGTGGCACGGTATTGGCAACCACCAGCACCACGATGGAGGAACGCTCGCTAACGGGCGTTGGTTCTGTGACGAGTGGCATGTCTGGTGAACGGCTTTTCCTCGCCTTCTCGCCTGGTAATTTAAATGGAGACTACGTGGCGCTGGATGAGGTGAATTTAACGCTCGTCCCCGAGCCGCAAACCTACGCGCTCATGATGGGGGCCGTGGCACTCGGCGGTCTGCTCTGGCGGCGTCGCCAAGCTTAAGTTTCCCGGTAGGCCTCGACGAGGCGCTTGGTTAACGACTCCATTTGCGCGGCATCTTGCGCGGTGATGGTTTGCGCGGTGTAGCAGGCGCGGTAGAAGAGCTCGCTGACGGGCTGGCAGAGTGCGCTTGGCACGTTGCGCTGTGTTTGCAGTTGGCGGGCGATGTCGGCGGGGGTGGTGGCAATGTCGTGCACGAAGCCGAGCTTGATCAACGCCTTGAGCATTGCGTGGTAGCTGTAGATGACTTGCTCGCGGGGCGACTGCCGACCGAGCGCACGTTTGAACTGCTCCGCAATGCGGTGGGCCGGGTGGTCGCCCGACTGGAAGTCCGGCTCAGCGCTGTCCTCCTGTTTGCTGAAAAATCGGGTCAGATACGGCAATAGAAAATACGCGGCGGCTGCGAGGATGACGAAGTCCCACCAGCGAATTTGCAGGCTGCGCGGCTCGGCGGTGCGTTGCATGGCTTGGTAGGGCGGCTCGCTTGGGTTGAGATCGATGCCGATCAGGTGGAGCAAAAAGCCGATGATGACAAACACCGATACCAGCCCGGCGGCCAGCCCCACGATGATTAGCGCCAATTGCCCATGGTCCCGCCACGAGAGGTAGGCGCGCGACTCGGGCGGGTCGTAGCTCATCTGAAGCGCGAGCAGCAGGATGACCGGCACGCACCAGAAAAAGCGAATGCCTGCCAGCCCCCAAAAGGCACCAATCAACGCCAGCAGCACGCCCACACGGAGCAGCACATCGGTCTGCGATTGGGAGCGCAGCGCGGTCAGCCCGATTAGCCCGAAGCCGATACCCATGGCGACGCGGCGGGGCAGTTCCTCGCCCGCCATCAGGTTGGCACCGGCCAATACGATGGCGATGGGCAGGGCAATTTTCCAACGCCCGTCCAGGTATTCCCAGTCGAGATCGCTGACTTTAACGAGGTATTCGTTGAGCGCGATTGCGACCGCGACGCCGAAGAAAATCGTGATCGAAAGACCGAGGGCAGTGCTGGTGGTGAGCGTCCCCCAGCCACCGGACCAGAGAGGCAGAATGCCCAGGCTCGCGATCAGCGCGCCGTGGAAAATGTGCGGGGTTAACGCTCTCACAGCGGGCCGCCTTTCATGGCTTGTTCGAGGCCTTGTTCGAGGTCTACCCACCAGACGGAGTCCACGCGGTCGCCGATTTCGGCGGCGAGGGCGTGGCGGTCCGGTCGTTGAGCGCGCTCCTGCGGTGTGGTTTCGAAGGCGACCATGCCTTCGTCATCAATGATCACCAAAAATACCTGGCAAGGCTTCCAGGCGAAGAGCTCCAGCAGTTCATCGAGCTCGGCAATGGTGAAATTGGTCCGCCGCAAAATCAGCCAGAAGGTCGAGCCGTCGCGGATGATTTCCGGGTGCGCCTGCAACTGTCGGTAAAGCGTTTCGTTGGATGTTTCGCGGACCGGGATCAGCGCGTCGAGAATGCCGACGAGGTGCTGGTGACCGTAGTCCATTTCGATGAAAATCTGTGGCTCGCTGTTGATGAGGACGCCCGCCGGCTGGCCGCCATGGATGGTCTTGGCGGCGAGGCTGGCGACCAACTGCACACCGTATTCCTCGGTGGAGAACTTACCCGTGCCCGCGCGACCGGCCAGCGAAAGGTCGAGCAGCAGGTAAGTATTGGCGGGCGTAATCTGCTCGTACTCGCGCACCATCAGCTCGCCCGCGCGCGCGGTCTGCGGCCAGTGAACGTGGCGGTAGGGATCGCCGGGCACGTATTCGCGCACGCCGAGTTGCAGGTCGCTGTCGCCAGCGCGGGCGCGCGGCAGGCCTTCGGGTATAGCGTCCGGCGTGCCGATGCCGGGCGGGCTCGCGGGCATGTCGTAAACGTGGGGAAACACGGAAAAAGGCTGCCGCACATCGAGCCGCTGCGAGAAGATAAAGATGTCCAGCGGGTCGGCCAGCTGCACGTTGACCGGGCCCAGGGTGTAGCGCCCGCGGTCCAGGTAGCACTCCGCGTTGTAGTGAAACTCCGTGGCCGAGTGGGGCGGGAGCACACCGGGCAGGCTGAAGTATTGCTCAGCCTCCATTTCGGGCTCGAAATGATCTTCCACCAGCAGCCGGAAAATGGGAAACCAATGCCGGTTCTGAATGGTGAGCTTTACCTCGACGCGTTCGCCTTCGCAGGCACCGTCCACGCACACGCGGCGCACGCGGATCAGCTTGCGCTGTTGCATGACGATCAACGCACAGCAAAAGCTGAACGCGGGGATAAAAACACCGGTGAGCAACAGGGCAGCGTTGCCAAAATTCCACCCCATCATAAACAGCATGCCTGAGCCCAACAGCGTCAGACTGCGGTTGATGCGTTGGCGCTTCTGCTCGGTGGCGTTCATGGGTTACTGCGTGATCGGTGCCTCGACGCCTTGCAGGATGTCGTTGATCACGCCCGAGGCGGACTCGACATTGACCACCGAGCGTGTCTTTAAAATTACACGGTGCGCGAGGACGAAGCTAGCGACTTCTTTGACGGTGTCGGGCTTCACGTAGTCGTCGCCTTTGAAGAGGCTCTGTGCCTGGCTGGCGCGCATCAGGGCGAGTGAGCCGCGCGGGCTGGCACCGACGGCGAGGCGCTCGTCGTCGCGCGTGGCGGCCATGATGCGCGCGATGTAGTCGAGGATGTTGGGCTCTATGTGAATCTCGCGCACGGCGGCTTGCGCTTCGCGAACTTCGTTAACCGATATGACCGGCTCCACGTCGAGCACGGGGTGATGCCGCACTTGCATCTGCATGACGCGCGCCTCCTCCTCGACGCTTGGGTAGCCGAGAGAGAGCTTGCCGAAAAAGCGATCCAACTGCGCCTCGGGCAGGGAGAAGGTGCCCTTGAGCTCGATCGGGTTTTGCGTGGCGATCACGAAAAACAACGACGGCAAATCGCGCGTCACGCCGTCGACGGTGACAGTCTTTTCGCCCATGGCTTCGAGCAGGCTGGACTGCGTGCGCGGGGTGGCGCGGTTGATCTCGTCGGCCAGTAGGACGTTGGCGAACACCGGCCCGGCGCGGAACTCAAACTCGTTGCTTTGGCGGTTGAACACCGAGACTCCGGTCACATCCGACGGCAGCAAGTCGGGCGTGAACTGGATGCGCTTGAAGTCGCCGGCGATGGACTTGGCCAGTGTCCGAGCGAGGATCGTTTTGCCGACGCCGGGCATATCTTCGATCAACAGGTGCCCGTCGCAAACGAGGGCGATCAGCACGCCTTGCATGGCACCGGGCTTGCCGACAATGACGGACTCCAGACTCTGGCGCAGCCGGGAAAGTTTGGTAACGATATTTGAATCCATAGCGATCGCGGATAACGGTTGCTACGGATTGATAACGCCGCGCCGGGCAAAGTCAAAGGGGGAGTCGAGGGCGAATAGCGAATGGCGAACGCGGATCCAAGGCGGATCGCGAACTTCCACGTTCGCTTACTATCCAACTGAATTTCAAGTCGTGGAATATATGCGAACGTGGAAGTTCGCGATCCGCCAAGCGCCGGTTCAGCTTCGCCAAGGAATCACCTGTAGGCCATCTACTCGCTCGAAGTGGCGCACGTTGTCTGTGAGTAAATTCAGCCCGAGGGCGATTGCGTGCCCGGCAATGAGCACGTCATAGTCGCCGATTGGCGTGCCTTGGCTCCACAGCTCGGCGCGAACTTTGGCGGCGGAGATTGCGGCGGCTTCATCGAAGGGAAATTGCTCCACGGCTTGAAGAAATTCCTGCACGCATTTGCGTTCCTTGGTGCCGCCGCCGTGAAAGACGCCTGTGTGCAATTCCATTACAACAATGGATGACAAGCCGACTGATTCGTCTGCAAGTGCCAACGGGGCGTCTTCGCCACGGAGCAGCTTGATGACCGCCGAGGTGTCGAGCAGGATCATCCGCCGAAGCCGGGGGGAGGGGTGGTGGTCTGCGGGAACCGCTCGAGTTTAACCGGGCGCTTGGCGCAGCGCTTTGCCAATTCACCCAGGGTGGTCCGGCGGGGGCGAATGTGAATCGTGTCGCCGTCTTGCTCCAGCTCGACTTCTTTGGCGTCACCCAGCCAATCCCGCGGGATGCGGACCGCGAGGCTGCGACCGTTGCTGAATATTTTGGCCGTTTTCATGGGCATATGCTGGCATATGACGTTCGCTGTGGCAAGGATTATTGCCCGCGATTCACCATTGACCCCGGGCGGGAATCCGCATTGCTTAGCCGGTTTCCTTTCAACCCAACCTTATTATGCTGCAAGCAGGCATCGTCGGACTGCCCAACGTGGGCAAGAGCACCCTTTTTAACGCCCTTACGCGCACCCGCAAGGCGGAGGCCGCCAATTACCCATTTTGCACGATCGAGCCCAATGTGGGCGTAGTCGAAGTGCCGGACGAGCGCCTGGAGCCGCTGCGCGCAATCGCCAAGACGCAGGTTATCATCCCGGCGGCGATTGAGTTCGTGGACATTGCGGGCCTCGTGGCTGGCGCCAGCAAGGGCGAAGGCCTGGGCAACAAGTTTCTCGCCAACATCCGCGAGGTGGACGCCATCGTGCACGTGGTGCGCTGCTTTGAGGATGACGACATCATCCACAAGGAAGGCTCCGTCGACCCGATTCGCGACATCGACATCATTAACACCGAGCTCGTGCTCGCTGACCTGGAGTCCGCCGAAAGCCAGCTCGACAAGAACCGCCGCCGCGCGAAGGGACAAGACAAGGAAGCCGTGGCTAACGCCGCGCTGCTGGAAAAAGTCGTCAAGCACCTCAACGACGGCAAGCCCGCCGTGACGATGGACCTGAGCGACGACGAGCGTGAGCTGATGAAGACATTCTGCCTCCTCACCGCCAAGCGCGCTCTTTACGCGTGCAACGTGGCCGAGGCCGACCTCGCCAACGGCGGCAACGACTTTACCAAGAAAGTCGCCGACTGGGCTGCCGAGCACCACGGCGCTGGCTCGTGCGTTATCTGCGCGCGCATCGAGGAAGAGCTTTCCGAGCTGGAGCCCGAAGAGGCCAAGGAATTTCTGGCCGACCTCGGCGTATCCGGCTCCGGTGTTTCCGGGCTGATTCAGGCGGCGTATTCGCTGCTGGGCCTGGCGAGCTACTTCACCGCGGGCGAAAAGGAAGTTCGCGCCTGGACTTTCCATGTCGGCATGAAGGCGCCGCAATGCGCGGGCGTAATTCACACCGACTTCGAGAAGAAATTCATTAAGGCGGAAGTTGTCAGCTACGACGACCTCTTGGCCGCAGGCTCCGTCGCCGCCGCCCGCGACGCCGGTAAATACCGCCTCGAAGGCAAGGAATACCTCTTCAAGGATGGCGACGTGGCGCTGTTCAAGGTGGGCGGCTAGTCGCTTGCATTGATTTAGCTGGCCATCCTCGAAAGCTAAGGCAATTTATCACTGTTATGGTGATGAGAATGCTTTTGGTTATAATGTGTTTGGTGGCTGGCGCTGTGGCGTGGGCGGAGGACTACCGCACATTTACGGATACGCAGGGCCGGACGATGGAGGCCAAAGTATTGTCGGTCAATGGAGACACCGTCACCATTGAGCGCAGTGATGGGCTGCGTTTTCAGCTCGGTCTGGACAAGCTCTCCGAGGGCGACAACGAATACATCGCCGCGTGGGTCAAGGAGATGAACGATCCCTACCGTGGCATTGATGAGCGCGTCCGCCCGGGGAATACTTTTGCTGTTTCTGCGCCGGAGCTGTCCGGCATGAATGGCGGCAACGCGCCGGAAATTGGCGTGCGCATTCCGGAAAATTATGACCCGACCAAGCCTTCGCCGTTGCTGATGTGGTATACCGGTGGTGGTGGTTCCTCGGACCCCAACAAGGCCAATGGCATTGTGGATTTTAAGGAATTCATCGTGCTGGCCATGCCGTATCCCAACAAGAAATTCCCGCGCATTGCGGTGAACGATGGCGACATCGACAAGCACTGGGAAATGCAGCAGCCGCTTTTACAAAAAGTCATCGAGCTGATCCCGAACATCGACCCCAACGTGCGCATCGTGGCGGGCACGAGCAGTGGTGCGCACAACATCGGCTCGGGGCTCGATCAAAAATGGGACGGCTTTTGCGATTACTTCAACGCCTTTGTGCTGCATGAGGGCGGCACCAGCCCGGATATGGAATTTCGCGGCGCCAGTCGCAAGCTGGTTCTCGTCGTTTACGGCGAGAAATCGAAGTCCCGCGAGTGGCAGGAGTATTTCAACGGCAAGATCGAGGAGGCACGCGCGAAGCTGACGATGATCCCCATCGAGAGCGAGGGGCATGGGCTCGGCGGCGAAGGCAAGAAGGCGATCGCCGGCTGGATCAAGGATGTGGCGATCCCCGAATTGAGCGACAGCTAATGGCTGCGCTGCCTTGCGTCATCTGGCCGACGAGCTCGTTGACCGTGTCCGGATATTATCCGATTGTAAGGCCCGGGTTATGCGCTGGTCAGCTCCAGCCGCCAGCGTCCATTGCGTTGCTCAATGTGAATCGGTGCATTGAAGGCGTCGCTGAGGCAGTCGTTGGTCAGGACGTCGATGGTTGGCCCTTGGCGCAGTGCGTGGCCGTCTTTGAGCACGAGGGTGTGCGAGAAACCCGGCACAATTTCCTCAACGTGGTGGGTGACGAGCACGATGTTGGGCGCGTAGTCTTCGCGCATGAGGCTGCTGACGCTGCTCAGGAATTGTTCGCGCATCACGGGGTCGAGCCCGGCGCAAGGTTCGTCGAGGATGAGCAGCACCGGCTGCGTCATCAGGGCGCGGGCAATGAATACCCGCTGCCGCTCGCCCTGGCTGAGGTGCATCCACGGGCGCTCGGCGAGGTGGACGGCGCCCATGCGCTGAAGGCATTCGCGGGCGAGCGTTTCGTTGGTCGTGTCGGCCTCCCGCGTCCAGTAGCCGAGCTGAGCGACGGGCCCGCTGAGCACGGTTTTTAAAGCGATTTCGTCGAGAGGCACTTGCTGTGAAATGCCGGAGCTGACGAGTCCAATACGCTGACGCAGCTTGGGCCAATTGCTTTTGCCGTAGGTCTGCCCGTCGACTTGGATCACGCCGCGGCTCGGGGTCAGGTAGGCGGTCAGCGCCTTGAGCAGCGAGGTTTTGCCTGAGCCGTTGGCTCCCAGAATCGCCCAGTGCTGCCCGCGCTCCACACGCCAATCGACGTCCTGCAAAATCGTGGTGTCGCCACGTTGGACGGTAAGGCTGCTGACGTTGATAAAGGCATCCGAGCAATTCATCGCGTCACGATGATTGCGGCGGCTGGCTTTGACAAGTATGCGTTACCACTGGGCGAGCGGGAGGGGGCGCAAATTCACCGATGGCACGCTGCCGGGCTGGAGGAGAATGCTAAGCGTTTCCCGGGCGTTGGCGGGGATGGTGGCGGTGAGCTCCAGCCGCTTGGCATTCGGGTTCTTTTCGTCGTAATCGTTCGGCGGCGTTTCTATGTCGACAACGGTCATCTGGACCTCGGCGGGAGAGAGCACTTTGAGCGTTAATTGCTCACCTTCCTGGCGAAGCGTCGCTTGGTGATCATTGTCGATTGAAACGTCGGCCCGGGTAATCATGGCCCAGCGAATTTGCACTTCGTGGGCCGGTGCCTGCAACTCATCCTGGATGAACACTGCCCCGCTTTGGTGCAGGCCGACGCCCCGCTGTGCCTGGGCAAGCTGGTCCGTGTAAGCGCTGCTCGTATCGAGGATCGTGTGAGGAAAATCGCCTTCGGACTCGTGCTTCGTGATGGGCGCGGAGCCGGTTACGGAGAGCAACTGGCCATCGACGGTGACAATGCTGTGGCTGTGGTTGTTCAGGCGGAAGACTTTCCAGCGATCTTCACCCCAGAGCTTCACGCCTTTGCTTTCGAGGCTGTGGTAGTCCTGCATGCCCAGATCGATGGCCCAGCGCACGCCGTCGGCCTCCATGACAAAGACGCCGGTATCCATGTGGCCATGCCCCGCGCTCCCCGATCCGCCTTTAATACCGATAAAGACCGCGCGCGGATCTTCCCAACTGCTGCGGTGCATACCGACGGGGACCTCGCCATTGCCGCTCCAGCTGAGTTTCTCTGGTGCAGGTGCCTCGCTCAACTGGCTCGCCCAGATGAGCGTCATGGGGAAAATGCGCATACTGGCACCATCCGGCTTGTGGTTTCCAGCAAGAAATTCCTGTAGCCTAGTGCGCTGAGTCCATAGCAAGGAAGCATCATCGCTTTGCTCAGCAAACCAGAACACCGGTGGGGCAACGCCACCGCGCGTGTTGCAATCGGCGTAGTTAAAATAGTCGCCACTCGGTCCGCTGGCGTGGAGGTAATACTCCGCCGAGTCAAGGAAGCCCGGCGTCGCCGCAAGGTCGAAATCCGTGCCGAGCACGGACTGCAGGGCATCGATTAGAAGCACGTTAAAGCTGGTGCCGTAGCTCCAGTACATCGGGCCTTCGGGGTAATTGCCATCCGGTGCATAGACCTCCATGCCGTGATGAATGTTGTCCAGTGCGCGCTGGATCATCTGCTCGGCCAGCGTAGGTTCCTCTTCATATATGACGAGTGCGCCTATGACCATGCCAGCGTGGCAAACCTGGTTCCAATTATTATGCCCGGTGATCCACCATTTGTTGCCCTCAAGCGATGACTGGAGACCCTTTTCGATGATCGCTTGCCGGATGATTTCGCGCGACTCCGGGCTGAGCGCGGCGTAGCACCAGTCGTAGCCGATGGCGAGCGCGGCAGTCATCTCCGCGGTGTCGAGGTAGTGTGATGGGTTCCAATCGGAAAAGGCCGCTACCGCGAGCATTTGTTCTTCGGCGCTTTGGGCATATTTCGGGTTGCCGGTGAGTTGATAAGCCAGGCCAAGGTAGCACATGCGGCGTAGGCACGTACGGGATACGTCCAGCAGACGCCGGCCTTCCACGATGCGCTCCAGTGGGGGCAGGTTGGTCATTTCATCGGCGAGCTCGATAATGTGGTCGCGCGTTTGACCAAGCAAAGGGTCGGCCTCGATATTGACGTTAATTTCCTCCAGCGTTTTGGCATTGAGGAACAGGCGCGGGTGCGCGGTGGGTGCATTCGCAAGTACGGAATTCACGGTTTCTCCTTGAGCGGGGGTGAGGTGGATCAGCAGCGCCAACAGGGCAGCGAGCAGGTTGGAAATTCTCATCGTTTACTATCACCGCCAATTACGCGCATTGCGTCAATTGGATTAGCTAGCCTCGTTCTCCAGGGGCTTGGGCTCTGTCCCCCTTTTCCGATAACTACTGGGGCTGCGGCCGGTTACCTCCTTAAACTGGCGGGAGAAAAAGTATTCGTTACAGTAACCAAGCTTGAGCGCGATCTGCTTGATAAGCAAGTCTGACTCTCGCAGGAGCAGGCAGGCTTTGTTAATGCGCGCGTAAACTTGATAGCTCTGCGGGCTACAGTGCATGATCTTTTTGAACACGCGGGAAAAGTAATCTGCGCTGTAGCCGCACTGCCGGGCAAGCTCGGCGGTGGTGATTTTGGCGGCCGGATCCTGTTGAATGCCCGTTGCGATGCGCGAGATGAGGCGGCGCTGATAGCGGTCGTGGCTGTCGGAGTTGTTGCCTTTGTTGCGCTGGGCCTGGGCCAGGATTTCCATCAGCAGGCCGCGGAAGAGGGTGTCGGCGGTCAGAATGGAAGGCTGGTCCGCCTTCACCCTGGGCGCGTAAATACTGATCGGCAGCGGGGCAAAGATCAGGTATTGGTAGTGGTCGTTGATGTACTGGAAATACGGATTCGAGCGTAGATTTTCGGCGTCGGGGGAGTCCTTGTAATCCACGTAGCATTGCCAATACAGCTCCACAATGTGGCGGGTAACGGTCTCGGCGAGGTCGGCCTCGACCAAGTCTATATGCACCGGCCAATCGGCGGGCAGCTCCTGCAGGGACTCGCCGTCTTTCTTTAAATTGAAGATGGCGAAGTTTGTGCCTATCGGACGGTCGTGGTCCTGGATGACCTGATACTCCACGCCGGGGCGAAACCAAAACAGCTCGCCCTGATGGATGTCATGCTGCTGGCCATTGGCGAGGATGCGGCAACTGCCACGCCAGAAGAACCATAGCTCCTGGTAGGAGAGTGTGCGGGGTGTTTTCCACGGCGTATTGTTGTCTACGCCACTGTGCCAATCCGAACGACCGACATGCTGCACATCGACTTCGATGCCCTGCAAAACCGGACCCTGGGGTTGGCTGGCGGCCATGGCTTAGCCGTTCTTGTTGCGCTTGATCGCGGCCGCAATGAAGGCGGCAAAGAGCGGGTGCGCGTGGTTGGGCTTGGACTTGAATTCCGGGTGGAACTGCACGCCCACCATCCACGGATGGTCGAAGACTTCAGCGATTTCCACCAGGTCGCGCTCGGGGTTGACGCCCGCAATGCGCAGACCGCAGCGCTCCAGGATTTCGCGGAAATCGTTGTTAAACTCGAAGCGGTGGCGGTGGCGTTCGTGGATGATGAAGTCGCCGCCGTCCTTGGGGGCGTCAAACACGTTGGCGTAGGCCGCCCAGGAATGGGTGTCAGGCGTCAGCTTGCACGGGTAGGCACCCAGGCGCATGGTGGCACCCTTGTCGGTCACGTTGACCTGGTCGGCCATGATGTTGATCACGGCGCTGTCGCAGGATGGGTCAAACTCCAGGCTGTTCGCCTTGGGGTAGCCGGCCACGTGGCGGGCATACTCGATCACGAGAATCTGCATGCCCAGGCACAGCCCAAAGTAGGGGATCATCTTTTCGCGAGCGTAGGCGGCGGCGGCGATTTTCCCTTCGATACCGCGATCACCAAAACCACCGGGGACGAGGATGCCGCCCAGGCCCTTGAGGTGTGCCTCGGCACCGTCTTCTTCGATGGCTTCGGAATCAATGCGGACAATGTTCACGCCGCAATCGTTGGAAACACCGGCATGGGTGAGGCTTTCGTAAACGCTCTTATATGCGTCCTGCAGCTCGATGTATTTGCCGACGACGCCGACGTCCACGCGGTTGGCGGGGAACTTCAGGCGGCGCACGACAGACATCCACTCGGCCATGTCGCTGTCGGGCGCATTGAGGCGCAGGTGGTCGACCACGAGGTCGTCCAGGCTTTCCTTGGCCAGGCAAATGGGCAGCTCGTAAATGGAGGTTTCGACGTCCATCTCTTCGATGACCGCCTTGACCGGGATGTTGCAAAACAGGCTCAGCTTTTGGCGGATATCCAGGCTGATCGGCTGCTCCGTGCGGCACACCAGGATGTCCGGCTGAATGCCGATCTCGCGCAGCTTGGCGACGGATTGCTGGCTGGGCTTGGTCTTCAGCTCACCCGCGGCTTTGAGGAACGGAATCAGCGTAACGTGGATAAACAGCACGTTGTCGCGGCCTAATTCGAGCGCAAACTGGCGCATGGCTTCCAGGAAGGGCAGACCCTCGATGTCGCCCACGGTGCCACCAATCTCGGTGATGAGCACGTCGACTCTTTCGTCGCCCTCGCCGGCACCGCCGTAGATGTGCTTCTTGATTTCGTCGGTGACGTGGGGGATCACCTGCACGGTCTTGCCGAGGAAGTCGCCACGGCGCTCCTTCTGGATGATCTCTTCGTAAATTTGGCCGGAGGTCAGGTTGTTATTGCTGGAAAGCGTGCCGCTGGTGAAGCGCTCGTAGTGGCCGAGGTCCAGGTCGGTCTCCGCGCCGTCGTCGAGCACATACACCTCACCATGTTGGAAGGGGCTCATCGTGCCGGGATCGACGTTCAGATACGGGTCGAACTTTTGCAGACGGCAGGTCAGCCCGCGCTGTTCGAGCAGCGCGCCCAGCGCGCCCGCGGTCAGCCCCTTACCCAGGGACGACACCACGCCGCCGGTGATGAAAATGTACTTCGTGTTGGAGGTTTCCGCTTGGTCAGCCATGAGACAAATTTCGTCGTCTAAAAATGAAAAACGGGCGGCGGAGACGACCGCTACCCGGGTCTCAATAAAAAGGCGGACGCATGCATCAGCGCAACCCGTTTTTGGCCCCATCCGCGAATTTTCTGCCCCAGCTTGCGCAAGCCGTTGATAAAGAGCGGGAAAATCCGGCGTTGATTTGGGTTGGGCGAGTCCTAAACTCCCACACCATGCCCGATATCGAGGAACTGGCCCAGGAACAAGCAGGCGACGACAAATCGCAATACATGCCATGGCTCAACGCCCTGTCCGAAGGCGCTTTCCTGCAGGGAGAGGCCCATTTGGGTGAGCGCGCCTTTATCCAGACGGCTCGCGCCTGCGCCACGCCAAAGCAATTTTCCCTGCTCGTGGAAGCCTTTGATGAGCACGCCAAGGAGCACCCCTACGCGCCCACGGGCTTCAATCTGCTCGCCGACCATGTGGACGATTCCCCCGACTCGCTGGAAGACTGGATCGCCGCGATTGAGTATTTTTACGACTGGCTCGCGCAGAACAATCGCAAGTCCCCGGGCCTGGCCCAGATGCTGGAATATCTCAGCTGTTGCGTCGAGGCCCAGAAAAGCCTCCCCCACAAAGAAGCGCTGATCCACGTGCTGACGGATATGCTGGATCAGTATGGATTTGAAGGCTGAAAGCTAAAGGTAGGGCGCAGTCCCGCTCAGCGGGACAAGCCGCCAGCATCCTGCTGGACCGATAGATTTGCCATGGCAAATGCCACTCAACTGTGGCGGCTTGTCTGGAGACTGCGCCCTACCTTTTTTAGTTTGATGGGCCATTTGCCCAATGGGCAAATCTATGGATGCAACGGCACGTTGCTATTTTGCAAAATACTGCGCGAAATGGTCCACGAGGTCCTTGGGCGGCTTGATGGGGCGGCCTTCGCGGGACATGAATGCGTGCCGCGATGTCCCGGTGACGAGCAGGTCCTCGCCGCGGCGGACCTCATAGCTGAAGTTTATCCGCAGGCTGGGCAGCTCGTCGAGGAACGCCGTCACCGTCACCCGGTCGTCGAAATAGGCAGGCTTTTTATAGCTGGCGGAGACGTCGAGCACCGGCAGCAGGTAGCCGCGGGACTCGATCTCGCGGTAGGACAGGCCGATGCCTTCGAGCATTTCCACCCGGCTCAGCTCGAACCACACAAAGTAATTCGAGTGGTAAACAATGCCCATGCCGTCGGTCTCGGCGTAGCGCACGCGAATATTGCTCGTCCATGAGATCACGCGAGGCAGGATGGACGGCTGTGGCCGTTTGCCAAGCATTTTGACTTGGCGCGGGCAACTTCCGGCGCGAACATGTTGGTTTTGCTTCATGAGTAGCGGTTCAAAACTTCCCGGCTTCGTGCGCTGGCCCCTGCGGTTCCTCGCCATCTTTTTCAGCATCGTGCTGTTTCTGGCGGTGACGGGGGCGGTGGTGTTTATCATCGTCGGCGCGCTGACCAACCCCGATAAGGCCATCCTCGACCGCATGCTGCACGGCTTCCGCCTCGGAGCGGAGCTGGCCGCCAAGGTCTGGGCACCGGCCATCAGCTTTGTCCTTTGCGTGATGTGGGCGCACCGTGAGCACGAAAAGCGCAAGGAGGCGCAACCCGGCAATGAAGTTTAAGCAGCGACTCATTATTTTTGCCTTTGGCGCGCTGATGGGGGCCGTGATGGTCTCGATTATCAAGGCTAAGCGCGCCCGTGAACACGATGCGCCGGACCCCGCCATCGAGGCCCCGATGACCGATACGGAAATCCAGCGCGAGGCAGTGCCCGGAATTTTACAGGCCTACGCCGAGCGTCTCGTGCCGATGGAGTCCGACTTCATCAAGGCGACGAAGCTCTACGAACATCCGGCGGAGAGAACTTACTGCCGCGTGCTCATTCTCGAAGGCGAGCTGCCCGAGCAACTATTGCGCATCGAGGAAACGATCGTCAAAAAGCCGCGCGGCCCGATGGTCGACAGCGTCCGCGTCATGGCGGCAGACAAGTTGGTCGTAACGGTGGAGCCCGGCACCGCCAGCAATGAACTCGCCGACGCGATTCGCCCCTTCGGCTACCGCATTCGCGAGCGGGCAGACGCTCCCGATGCCTACATCGTAACCCTCGGTGCCAAGGCCCCCGAGACGGTCCCCGACGCCATGGAGCAAGTCAGCGCGGTCGAGAACGTGGTCAGCGCGCAGCCTTTGTATTTGGATGAGGTCATCGCGTCTGAATAAAAAAGAGGTAGCGCGGAGCGTCTCCGCTCCGCAAGCGGTGCCCGAACGCAACATCAGTTCGTTAAAAGCGGTTTAGCGCAAGGTGCGTTACGCGAACCTATCGATCCATTGCACCAATCCTTGCGGAGCGGAGACGCTCCGCGCTACCTTCTTTAGTCAGTTTGCAACCGACCTACGACAAAAAACCGGACGCCTCACGACGCCCGGTTGAAAACTTTTTCCTTTAATTTTTAATCTTTAATCTTCGTTCGAGTTAAAACTCGAACGAGCACGCATCGAGGCGGTTCTTGATTTCGTCGACGGTCTTTTGCTCAGCTTCCTTGCCCTTGGCGGCGAAGGTTACGGAGAAGCGGACGAAGGTGCCAGCGTCGTCCCACGGCACGGTGCTGATGAGCAGCTCGCGGATCAGGAATTGTGAGAAGTCTTCGGCGGTCTTGAATTCGACCTTCTTGCCCTCTGGCGTTTCGGCGCTTTGCGGAATGGCGGTGTAGAGGAAGAAGCTGCCCTTGGGCTTTTTCACGCTGAAGCCGGCCTCGGTCAGTGTCTTGACCAGCATGTCCATGCGGCGCGAATACTTGGCAGCGATTTCTTCAGTGATCTGTGGGTTGTCGAGTGCGGTCGCGGCGGCCTTTTGGATCGCCAGGAACTGGCCGGAGTCGCTGTTGTCCTTCACGTCGGAGTAGGCCTTGACCATGAGCGGGTTGCCGCAGACCCAGCCGATGCGCCAGCCGGTCATGTTGTAGCTCTTGGAGAGGGAGTGCAGCTCGATGGCCACATCCTTACCGCCGGGAACCTGCAGGATCGACATCGGCTTGACGCCCTCGAACACCAAGGCAGCGTAGGCGGCGTCTTGCAACACGACGATATTGTTGGCCTTGGCAAAGGCGATGACCTCCTCGAAAAACGCCACCGTGGCCGAAGCGCCGGTCGGGTTGTTCGGGTAATTGATCACGAGGACCTTGGCCTTCTCCAGAACGTCCGCGGGGATGCTCTTCAGGTCGGGCAGGAAGTTGTTCTCGGCGGTCAGCGGGAGGTTGTGCACCTTGCCACCGTAATACTTGGCATGCGTGCCAAACACCGGGTAGCCCGGTGTGGTCATCAGCACGTAGTCGCCCGGGTTGATGAAGCATGCTGGGATCAGCGACAGTGCGGTCTTGGAGCCGATGGAGTGGCAAACTTCGGTCGCCGCATCGATTTCGACGCCGTAAACCTTCTTCATGTGGCGGGCGACGGCTTGCTTGAAGTCTGCACCACCGTTGTCAGCGTAGCCGCGGTTCTCGGGCTTGCCGGCTTCGGTTATGAGGGCGGAAACGACTTCGGGGAAAGCCATTTCGTCGGGCTCGCCAACGCCCATGTCGATCAGCTCGACGTCGGGCTTTTCCTTCTTGGCGGCTTGCTTGGCGCGCTTGATCTTCTCGAACTTATAGATGGCGTCGTCCTTGCCGTATTGGGCACCGCCGATGCGTTCTGCGAAAAGTTGCTGGATGTAGGGATCTTCAGACATGGTATTACGAAAAGCGAATTACGAAAGCCGCCAACCCGCCCGCGGGCAAGACTATTCGGGCAATGTGGCTGGGTCTAATCAATCAGCTTTGGTAGCGCGGAGCGTCTCGCTCCGCAAGCTGTGGCAATATACTGATTCAGTTCGTGAAAGGCTCAATGGCGTAATCAGGATTAGCGAACTGATTGAATTGTTCCCTCAATCCTTGCGGACCGAGACGGTCCGCGCTACCTTCCGATCCAACTCAAGGCACCCGCTCCACACGATATTTCGCGCCGCTGGCGTCCTGATAATAATCGCCATCCAGCTTCGTCAGCACGAGTTCGCCGTTCCCCGTTTTCGGTTTCGCGAACGCAGGCGCGACCGGCACTTCGGCCACTGGCTTCGCCAGCTTCATCAGCACGGGGATGACGAGCGTCACCAGGACCACAATGATCGACACGACGATCATGACGCGGTAGTAGCCCTCGTTGTCGACCTCTCCCCAGAAGGCGGCAATGATCATCGCCGCGAGGCCTGCGATGCAGCCGCCTGCCACCGGTTGCACCCAGTCGTGACCTTCATCCAGCCGGGGCAGTTGCAAGAGCAGCGCGTGCGCGAAGCCTAGCCCGAGCACGATCATGGTCAGCGTAGCCTTCCAGAAATACTCACTATCGATCTCTGCCCACATGCCCGCGAGCAGCAGTGCCTCACCCACGAAGCAAATGCCCAACCCCGTCCAGCCGAGCGCGACGGGGCTGCGCTTTTCAATAAACGCCGCGCAGGACATCGCACAGATGCTCGCCGCGGAGATGGAAAACGTCGTCGCCATCACCTTGAGCTGCAGCTCCCCGAAGTCCCCCATCAGCACCGACACAATGCCGGTCAATGCGGTTAGGATCAGAAAGCCGATAAAGGTTTTGAGCAACAGGCTGCGGGCTTGGTGAGTGGTCATTTGGATAGTCGTGATGCGAGATGATTTATATGCTCAGGCCCCAATTTAAGCAATGCAAACAGCTTCGCATGAACTTGTTCGGCTTTAACAGTTCTTACCCTATTATGCTGAATCTCTTCCAATCGGTGTTCGATTGTTTGACGCCACTCTTGGCATGGCCTGGCGTGGTCATCGTCCATAGATATAACCGTGCATTGGTCTTAATGATTAGTCAATTGCCGGAATGTTCCCCAAAGTTACCTTCGGCCAGGAAGCGGTGGGTCAGCTCCAGGGTTTTCGGGTGGTTCATGATCAGGTAGTGGTTGGAGGGGACGATGGCGAAGTCCCGCATGCCGTCGAGGCGCGCGCTTTCCACCGAGACCTTGCCGTCGTGCGGGCCGTTAAACATCCACGCGAACCACGGGTCCAGCGACTTGCAGCCGGCGATGACGCCGGCCTCGTAGTTGGCCGGGCCGATGCGGTTGGGCAGGGAGCTGGCGTCGGTGACGAGTTGCTGGCCGGCTTTGCCAAAGCGTGAGCGAAACAGCGGCACCTTCTTCAGCCAGTCGGCGACTTCGCTGCCGTGGTTGGGCGGGGCGATGTGGACGACGCGATGCAGATTATCTGGCTGGTGGTGCTTCAAATACTGACGCGCCATGATCCCGCCCATCGAAAAGGTGACAAAGTGCAACGGCTGGTCGGCGTCGATCCCAGCGCCAGCGATCGCGGGTGCGAGCTCATCATCGACGAGGGCTTCGATCGTGTTGCGCGTGCTCGGGTAATCGATCAACAGCACGCGGCGTTTGGGCGCGGCAAGGGTGTTGATCATCTTATCAAGATGCCGGAACTTCGGGCCAATGCCATCGAGCAGCACGACGGTTTCACCGCCATCGCGTATGCCGTATTCGTGGACTTGGGTTTTGCTGGGTGACCACATGGGAATAGTAAATTGGTGTGTTTATATACCTTGTGCTTGAGCTGGAGGGCGATGCTTTGTCATCGCCGCCACGTTGGTTGGAGCATGCTACGGCGATGACGAAGCATCGCCCTCCAGTTTAACTTGGGCTAATGTCGCGCGCTCTCGCCTACGCCTCTTCCGCGAGCTTCTTCAACCCCTTGAGGTCGAGCTTGCCTGTCGGGAGCATGGGGATGACCTCGACTTTGCGAACGATTTTGGGCGTCCAGAGGTTGGCGAGGCCGGCGTCTTTGGCTTTGTCGCGCACGGTGGCCTCGTCGATGTCGAGCGTGGTAAAGAGCACCAGCGCTTCACCCTTGGCGTCGTCGTTCCGGGCGGAAACGGCCATTTGCGGCGTCTCGCTTTCGGCGACGTCGAACGCCTTGGCGAGCGTGGTTTCCACGGTGCCGTGGGGGACCATTTCACCGCCAATTTTGGAGAACCGGCTCAGGCGGCCCTCGATGTAAAGGAAGCCATCTGAGTCGCAACGCGCGAGGTCGCCCGTGCGGAACCAGCCCTCGTCATCGATCACGTCCTTGGTGCGCTCGGGGTCGCCGAGGTAGCCGTCAAAAATATTCACGCCGCGCAAACAGAGAATGCCGACTTGGTCGATGGGCAGTTCCTGTCCACTGTCCGGGCATTCGATGCGCGCGGCCATGCCCTTGAAGAGCTTGCCCACGGAGCCACGGCGCTTGCGAATAGTGGCCGGTGCCTGACCGTCGCTGGGGACGTCGGGCACGTTGCAAGAGACGACGGGTGTCGTTTCCGTGAGGCCGTAGCCCTCCAGGTAATGCGAGCCCGGGAAGCGTTCTTCCCACGCGTCGTGGAAACCGGCAGGTGTCTTTTCCGCGCCAGCGACCACGATCTTCAGCGTCTTGAGCTTCTCGGGTTCGACGCGTTTCAGATACGGGCGGAAGAAGGTCGGTGTCCCCAGCAGAATGGTGCACTGCTCTTGCTCGATCGCGTCGGCGGCTTTCTTGAAGTCGAGCGGGGAGGGCGTGGCGACGACTTTTACGCCGACGCCGAGCGCGGTCCAGATTTGCACCGTGAAACCAAAACTGTGGAAAATGGGCAAGTTCGCCATGAGCGTTTCGCCTTTGGGCAGCACGCCGCATTCGGTGACCTGTAGGGCGTTGCCGATGATGTTGCGGTGCGTTAGGACGACGCCCTTCGGATCGCCATCGCTGCCACTGGTGAAGAGCAGCGCGGCCTCGGCATTGTCGCCGCGCTCGGGCACGTCGAAACGGCGGCGCGCGGCCTTGGAGCCGGTCAGCTTGAGGCCGATCAGGGTCTTGATAATTTTCCACTTCGGCAGCGCTTCGAGCATCTCCTTGACGTCGAGCGTGTGCTCCGGCCAGGGGAAGCCCGGCATCCGGCCATCGATCTGCGTGCGCACGGCGGCGGCCGAAATAACGGTCCGTAGCTCGGCCTTTTCGAAACAACGCTCTAGCGCCGCCTTGCCGAGGGTGAAGTTTAGATTGACCGGCGTCTTGCCGGCCAGCGACACGGCCAGGTTCGCAATGATGCCGCCCAGGCCGGGGGGCAGGACGATGCCCACGCGCTTTTCCGGGCAGTGCTCGCGGATCGATTGGGACAGGTTCAGCGCGACAGCGCACAGCACGCCGGCCTTCATTTCCTTGCGCCCCATGGCGTGGTCGACGACGGCGATGTCGTCCAGGCGCTCGCTGAGGCGGTCGATGACCCACCCGCCCAAATGGCCGGTCAGTTCGGGCTTTTCCTGGAAGGCGTCGGCCCCGTGATCGAGGACGGTTTGGCGAGCTTCGGCAGCAGACATGTCGGTAGAGATGGGATTGCCGACGACGATGCGAATCTGCGGTCGTCCCCGGCGCGGCAGCTTCCAGAAGAAGCGGCCACCCTCAAAACTGAAAATGGAGCCCCACAATCCGTCAAGGTAAACCGGCAGCACGGGGGCATTTGCCTTGCGGGCGATCAGGCGGAAACCGTCCTGAAACGGTGCCACGAGGCCATCGCGCGTCAGGTGGCCTTCGGGGAAAATCACCACCGCCTCGCCCTCATCGAGCTTTTCCACGGCGGTGCGGATCGCTGCCCGCGCCTTGGTCGGGCTAACGGGCACCACACCGGCCAGGCGGAGCATCGGGCCGAGTATCGGCTTGGTTTGCAGCGTGTCATTGCTCAAAAAGCGCAGCTTGCGCGGCAGGCAGACGCCCAGCACGACGGCGTCCATGTAGGAAACGTGGTTGCTGATGACGAGCACCTTGCCCTCGCGCGGCATGTTTTCCAGCCCCTCGATGTTGACGCGGTAGCGCAGCTTGACCAGGAGCCACATCGGCCAGTAGGCGAGGCCCTGTGCAAACGTCAGCTCCAGCGCCTTGCGGTGACGTCGCATGCGGAAGATGCCGTAAACCGCACCGCTAAAGGCCAGCCCCAGCAGCATGAGCCCGATGCCAGTCGTCGACCCGAACCGCAGCCCAAACCACAGCGCAAACACCGCGACCAGCGAGATGATCAGAAATTGATAGGCAGAGTTGTGTTTTTCAGAGGTGTCCATGCCCGCTATAGATGCGCGGGCCGTGCCAAGTGGACTTTCGGGCGACTCGCTTTGTTGGTAAGTCGTTGCTAATTAGTAAAATAGCAAATTAATCGAAGTATGCCTGATTGTGTCGAATCGGTGCGCCTCAGGGCAACGAATGCACTTGCTGTTCATTTAATGCACAGCGAGCATGCAAAAGGTAGCGCGGACCGTCTCGGTCCGCAAGGATTGGCGACTAGTACCCATCGGTTCGTGAATAACGGGTTGCGCCATGGCACCATTTCACGAACTGATACCGCTCTCGGGCCCAGCTTGCGGCGCGGAGACGCGCCGCGCTACCTTGCATTACACTGCAATGCCGCCCCGACAGTGACCCAGAATCCAGCACTATGTTGCCCTGAATCCAGCCGTGTTTCGATGCAACATCCACGACAGTGTTGGACTTTACGTCCATGGACGTAGCCCATCTACGTCCCGGGACGTAACTCGCCTTCGCTCATGGGCGTAAGCCCTTTACGCCCGTGGCCGTAGGGAGCATCACAGCCGGTGGCAATGGAGCAACACACGCCTGGATTCAGGACCACAAGCGCCCGGCTTTGACGCTGCATCCGTGCTTCACTTTGGCTATGGTGTCTCGGATCTAGCAAAAATCACCCGATATTCGGCCAAGTCCAACGCGCGCTTCCGAATGCGGCGCATGAATTCGAGCTTCGAGAGAACCTCACCTTCCCGCCCGATCTTTAATCGCAGATCTGGGTCGGCGAAGAAAAACTGCCGGTCCGTTTCGTAAGCCAATTCCCACGCCTTTTGCGAAATTTCCAGACGTCGCGCATCCGCATATTCGAGTGAAGCGACTAGTTCTTGGTAGGTTGCTTCCATCTGCGCCCACCAATCGGTGGATGCTTCGCCAATGCTAATTTCCATCACGTAATTTCCTTCGAGGAAATCCAACTTGCCGGCGTATTTTTGATCGAGTCGATGAGGCGATTTGTCGCCTTCACCTTCAACAAAATATTGGGCGTGGGCGAAGTTGGTGATGCAAACTAGCAGGATGAGGATTTGGTGGCGCGTCATACTTTTTTCAGCTCCATTTTGTAATTGATCAAATCGACGCCGCGTATGTTCACATTGTTTTCGTAAAGGACTCGAAAGCCCTGCTTCTCAAAAACGGGCTTCGCGCAAATGGAGGCCTCGACATGCAGGCGGTCGAGTCCGCGGGCAAAGGCCGTGGCGACCGCATGCTGGATGAGAGCCGTTCCCACGCCACTGCGCGCGGCCTTCGGGTGGACGTAGCAGCAATCGATATGACCATCGGGCTCCAGCTCCAGAAAGCCGACTACTTCTCCGTCGCGCTCATAAATAAATGGCTGTTTCTGCTCACAGCGTTGCCGCCAATGATCGGGGTTGGGCTTCGTTTCCGACCACGCGTGGCATTGTTCGGGGGTGTAAACCGCGCACGCTATCTCGTGCACGGCCCGCGGGAAAATCTCCGCAATGGCAAGGTAGTCGTCGGGCTGGTAAGGGCGAATCATGGGGGGAGATTTATTCGATTTACTATGCTGAGTGCATTTCCGCTATAAGAAATCCTAGGATCCTAGTGAGATTTACTTCAACTTTATCTACGTGCCCTGAAGTTAACGGTTGGCCATCATAGCTGCTTAGACTTTGAAAACCGACTTTTCGTCCCTGCTCATCCTTTTCTATGACTACGTCTTGAAATCTTTTAGATTGATCCATGTGGGCAACATATCCGCTGCGCCATTCTAATACTAACTTATGAATTTCTTTTTCACTATCCGTGAATCCTATTCGTTCGACATCAAGCTTATGTTTCCACCCTCTATCATGTTCGTAAGCTCGATCAGATCCTAGAAAAGGCTTTGAGTAATAAACGGCGATGAGTTCTAAAAGTGAGTCTTTGACATCAGCACGATCAATGCTTCTGTGCTGAGCAATTATTGTTAAGGTTTTCTCAACTACTTTTCTTGCATCTAAAACAAACCCCAAATCGAATTCTTCTTTTTCCATATGCAATTAGTATATTGGACTATTTGATTTGGCCACCTGCTTATAATTCTGCAGGTAGGTCACGTTGCTGTGGGTCCAGGGCTCGGGGGTGACTTCGAGCCAGTCCTGGCAGCGCTCCCGGAGTTGTGCGGGCTCTACCCAGATTTGCGCTTCGAGGTAGCGATACCAGTTGAGGCGTTGGTGCATTTGCTCCAGGTGGGCGGCGATGCCGAGGGAGTGATAGCCGGCGCAGAGCTCTTCGTAGGTGAGGAGCTTGCCGAAGTAGGGATACTTTTCGGCGGTGTAATCGCTGGGTAGTTGGTAGCCGAAGTGTTGTTTGGCCGGGATTTGGTTCAGGGTGACCAGGTGAAAGTGATCCGGGCACATAAAGGTCAGCTCGCCGTCGGCGAAGTGCTCGATCGGGATATGGATTTTATACGGATCGCGATACAGGCCACCTACGACGTCCGCATCGCCCAGGACCGCGTAAAAAGGGCGTCGCGGTGCGGGGCGTTGAAACCGCTCGGTGTAGAGCTCCATCGTCAGGTCGTCGGCGAGGCGGCGATAATCAAAGAACGCCTTACCTTCGGCGAAGCGGTTAAATCCGGTTGGGGCATGACGCTCCTGCTCGATGATTCGTTGGGTGTCGGCCTCGTCCAGGTCGCAAATGCTGAGCAGCGGTCCCTTGTCGTGCTCGAAGTAATGACTGATGTGGCGCGGGAGACTCATGGCGCTCCCTACAGCTGCGCTTCGCGGAGGATTTCGCGTTCGGGGGGGAGCAGCTCCTCGGGGTCGACGTCGCGGATCATGTCCTGGGCTTCGCGCTTGTGGCCGTTGGCGGCGAGGATGGCGGCGTAGATGGCGCGGTCGCGGGGGCGGGTCTCGCTCCAGTTGATGGCCAGCGGGTAGAGCTGGTCCAGCGCCAGTTGCTTTTCGCCGCCCAGATAGAGCGCGAGCGCGTGGGTAATGATGTTGGCCAGAAAGGGCTGGCTGCTCTCGCGCAGCAGGCGGACGGCGGTGTCGTAGGAGCCCTGGATGTCCTCGCCTTGGAGCAGGTTGACATAGGCCAGGTCGTTGGCCACGTCGTTGTCGTGCGGGTATTTCTCCGCCATGCGGCGCAGGGCGCTTTGCAGGGCGAGCACGTCGCCCGAACGCTGGTTGAGCTTGAGCATTTCCTCGAAGGCCTTGCGCTGGGTGGCGGGTATTTTAACGAGCTTTTCGAGCACTTCGTTGGCGCGCTCGCTCCAGCCCATTTTCAGGGCGTAGTCGTAGGCAAACTCCAGCTTGCTGATGCTGTCGTCGGCAGTGAGCAGCGCGCGGCCCCAGATGAGGTTGCTCACTCGGTCGTTGCCCAGCTCCTGCTGGATGCGGGAGCGAAACAGGACGATGGTAAACGGGTCCAGCGGCAGGCGCGGGCGGTCGACGACTTTATCCAGCTCGGCCCATTGCTGGGTGATCGCCATGGAGTCGATCCAGACCAGGAACAAGTCGCGGCGGGAAATGGCGGTGTCGAAATCGACGAGCTCCAGGAAGTCTGCTGAGCGGCCCTGCTGGTTGAGCCAGCGGCCCAGCTCGACGAGCTCGCCCGGGTCTTCGAGCGCGAAAAGGCTCTGCGCTTCGGCCAAAAGCTCGTCCATGGACTGCTCGCCGGTTTGGCGGCGGATGACGATCTCCGCGAGGCGGTCTTCGCGGGTGGCCATGGGGTGCTGCGCCAGCTTTTCGGCGTAGCTGAGCAACTGCTCCCGGGAGAGGCCGGGCATTGTCAGCAGCGAGCGGGCGGCCTGCAGTCCGATGTCGTCCGGGCGCTGCGCCATTTGCTTCAGCCAGTCAATGCCGGCACTGCGGATGGCCTCATTTTCGCTGCGCTGGCTGAGCTTTACGTAGCCAAATTGCACGTCCGCAGTGGCATCGGGATGCTGCGCGGCGGTGCGGAGCAGGTTGATCGCCTGATCGAGCTGGTTGTTAAAGAGTGCACTCTGTGCGCGGCGTTGCAGGGCGTCGGGTGAGTTGGGGAAGTCCTTGGCGAGCCGCTCGGAGAGCCGGCGCAGGGCAGACATGTTTTGCATGCGCAGCTCGCTGTCGAACCACGCGAGCAGGTCGGCCTCGTCGCCGGTGAGCGCGTAAACTTTTTCCCAAAGCGCGGGTGCCTCGTCGGGCTGGGCCTCGTTGAGAATACCGGCCAGCGTGCGCGCGACTTCGGGGTTGTCTGGATCGAGCGCATAGGCGGCCTTGGCAGACTCCCACGCGGCACCGTAGTTTTCGTCTTCGATCTGTTTCAGGGCGTCGGCCGCGAGATCGGCGGCGCGGGTTTCCTTGATCTTTTGCCAGGCAAACGGTGTAGCCGCGACGAGCAACAGCAGCAGGACGCTGCTGATGATAAGGTTTCGCTTTGCTGTGGGACTAAGCGCCATGGATACTTACTAATAGACGGCGGTCGGTGCGCCAAGTTAAACCTCGGCCTCCAAAATACGCCCGCCCACGGCATCCGCCAGCATGCGGCCTTCGTCGGTCAGGCGGAGGGTGTCGCCTTGCCGTTCGACCAGGCTTTCCGCGAGCAGTTCCGCCCAAAGCGCGTCGTAGCTGGCCCAGTCGGCGGAAGGAAAACGCGCCCGCAGCGCCGCGAGGTCCACGCCCTCATTGAGGCGCAGGCCGAAGATCAGCGCATCGGCGGCGAGCAGCTCGGGCGAGAGTGGTACGACGTCTACCGCGGTTTCGGGCAAGGTCTCGGGCGTGCGTTGGTCGAGCCCATCGAGCCATCGGTTGAGGTCGCTGGGGTTGCTCCAGCGCCAGTTGCGCCATTGGCTGGCGGCCGAGGGGCCCACGCCGCGCCATTGGCCCATATGCCAGGTGCTAACGTTGTGCGCGCAAGCGTAACCTGGGCGCGCGAAGTTCGACACCTCGTATTGCGGATAACCGGCGGCACCGAGCGTCTCCCAGGTGAACTGATACAGCTCGGCTTCCTGCGCGACGTCGCGCTTGAACTCGCCCTTGGACAGCTTGACCCATAGCTTGGTGTCCTCCTCGAAGGTCAGGCAATAGGTGGACAGGTGCTCGGGTTGCAGCTCGATGGCGCGTCGCATGTCCTCAGCCCACTGAGCGCGGGTCTGGCCCGGCACGGCGAAGATCAGGTCGAGGTTGACGTTGTCACAACCGCCCGCGCGGAGCGTTTCGTAGGCCTGCTGGACTTGTTTGGGGCTGTGACGGCGGCCGAGCTTTTCCAGCAGCGATTCGTCAAAACTCTGCACGCCCATGGAAATTCGGTTCACGCCGGCCTCGCGCATCGCGGCGACTTTGTCCGCCTTGACCGTGGAAGGTGCCATCTCGACGGTCCACTCCGCAATGGGCCCCGGCGCGCGCTCGCGCACGGCTTGGCAAAGGCGGGCGAGGTCTGGCGCGGCGAGGAGCCCCGGGGTGCCGCCGCCGAAAAAGACCGTGAGCCCGGCCTGGGCGTCAAGGGCTGGTAAAAAATCGCTGCGGGCATCCCACTCGGCACGCCATTGGTCGAGCTCGCGCTCGATGCCGTCGAGATAGCGCAGCAAGTCGGCGCGGCGGGGTGCCTCTTGGTAAAACGCGCAAAAGTCACAAGTCGTGGCGCAAAAGGGCACGTGCAAATACAGCCCGGGGCGAATTATGGCTCTGGCGTGGTTATTTACGGGTTTTGCTTGCGAACATTGCATGTTCGTTGTTTGTCTATCATCAACCTAGGATGAAAGCAAAATTTTACCTGATTCTCATTGCGGCAGCTGGTTTACTAACTGGTTGCGGCCCATCGATCAACAACCTGACCAGCACTCGTGTGCCGCAAAACGCTTCGGGGATCTACACCCTGAGCATGTCGGTATCCAGTGACGACGGTGCCATCTCCAGCAGCTCTTACCAGCCTAAGGTCGTCGTCGACGGCGTCGAGCGCAACATGGTGCAGAGTGATGTCGGCAAAAATATTTTCGAATACGACTACGCGATCCCTGAAGGTCGCAGCGAGGCAAAGTATTATTACTTCCTCGATTACCAGCGCGAAAACGACCACTCGGAGATCACCAAAATTTACAAACTCGAGATCACCGACCGCTACGTGACGGCGATTGAATCCGTGCGTGGCCCCGTGGGCGCGGAAATCCCGGTCGTTGGCCGCGGCTTCACCGATTTCGACAAGATCGTGATTGGCGGTTTCGAGGCGGACACCACCTACCAGTCGCCGACTTCACTGACCTTTAATGTTCCGGCGCTTGCGCCCAACCAGTCCTACCGCGCCGAGCTCGTGAGCGGTAATGGTGTGACCGACCTTGGCCGCTTCCATGTCGACGCTTCGAAGCTGACCGTCGTCCCCGCGCAGATCAAGCTCCGCCCCGGCGAGCGCACCTCGGTTGCCTTTGCCGTCGAATTCCCGACCTCCAACGTTGGCCTGCCGATCAGCGTGATGACCAACGTGCCCAATAGCGTGGTGATGCCCGAGGTGGCCATCCCCGCCGGTGCCCGTTCGGTCAATGTCCCGATCGAAGGCGGCAAGCCCGGCACTGGCCTCCTTTTTGTTTCCGCCCCCGGCTACAACGAGTTGCAGGTCCCGGTCATCGTCAGCAGCCCCTCGGGCTCGGACAACAAGTGGTCTTACCCGCCCTCCGGCAGCTCGGCCCAAGGCCAGCCGCGCGAAGTGATCGTCAAAGAACAAGAAGTCGAGATCATCGAAGTCTTCGAATAGGCAGGCAACGTGCCGTTGCATCCAGAGATTTGCGCGTTGCGCAAATGGGCTATGATTTTGAAAGCGGCACCCAGCAATGGGTGCCGCTTTTTTATGAAGGTAGGGCTTGTCCCGCTGAGCGGGACAAGCCGCCACATCGGAGTGGCGTGGGCGGTTGGCTTTAGCCATCCGCCTTTTCGATTGGGCCTATGCGTGGAAATAAGTTTCGCGAACTCTCATCCACTTTGAGGTAGCGCAGGCGCGTCTCGCGCCGCACCCCATGCTGAAGGTTGCGAGTGAATTTGTATAACGATAGTTTAGAGAACCGCTTTATTTCAACAGCTACCGAGAGACAGATGAAAACCATCGCCACTCCAATGGGGTGCGGCGTGAGACGCGCCTGCGCTACCCGCTGATTGGTTGGCTAAGTCGGTTTTGGGACGGATAATCTGCACGGCTAATACCATATGTCGGCCACTAAAGTGACCGACCTACGCTACTCCACCGCTAAATCCACGTAAATCAGGCGATGGTCGCTGGCTTGGCTGGTCTCGGGTTGGCCGTCGTAGATGACGGATGTGCCGTCCGCGATTGCGGGAAATAGCGCCGGTGAGGCCAGGATGAAATCGACGCGCTCGTATTTGTCCTCGGCGCGGTAGTGAAAGGTCCAGGCTTCGCCGCGCGAGTCGCCAGCGTCGAGCAGCTGGGTCAGCTCGGTGTCGCCGACGCTGAGAAAGCGCCGGACCGGGGCCGCGCGTTTGGAGTCGTTGAAGTCGCCTACGACGAGGTAACGCGGCTCCGTTTCCGGTGGATACTTGTCGCGAATAAAGTCCCGGGCCGCCTGTGCTTCACCGGTCCGGCGTTGGCCGGACTGTGGGTCATCGTCGCGGTCAGTCCAGCGGCTTTTCAAATGGACAACGAACAAGGTCCACGCCGCGTCGCCCTCGCCAAACTGCACCTCCAGCAGGCCGCGCTTGATGACCTCGCGCCCGTCGAAATACTTGAAATCGAGCGCGGTGTGGCCGGTGGCGGTGAAGGGGATTTTCGACAGCACGGCGATGCGGCGGTCTTCGTCCGGGCCGATCAAGCACTCGGCGTAGGGGTAGTCGAGGCCGTCTTTTTTCAGGTCCTGCCGGAGTTCCTCGAGGTGGAGCGGGCCGCCGATTTCCTGTAGGGCGAGGATGTCCGCATTGGCGGCGACGATCACCTTGCGCGCGGCGACTTTGTCGGCCTCTGGCTTAGGGTAGTCCATACGGTAATGGCCATCCACCCAGCGGTTGGTATCGAGGTAGTTGTAAAGATTGTAACTGGCGACACGGACGGTTTCTGCGCAGGCACAATGGGCAAGCAGGAACGCAATTAGTAGCAGAAAGCGGCGAAGATAATCCGTGTTCATCGGCGCTATCCGTAGTTAAAAACTATCCGGCTTTCAAGGCTGCTTCGCGCTCCTTCAGATTGGGGTGCGAATAGTAGAACCAGCTAAAGGTCGGATGCGGGGTCAGGTTGCTGAGGTTTTTCTCATACATCTTGTGCAAGCTGGTGACGAGCGGCATTGGGTCGTCGTTCATCATCTGGCGCGCGTAGGCGTCGGCCTCGTACTCGTTTTTGCGGGAGAAGCGGTTGGAGAGCGGCGTGAACCAGAACGTGAACAACCCGCTGATCAGCATGAAGAGTAGCAGCACCGGAGCCATACCGGAGGCCGGGTCGAACCCGAAGCTCGTGTAAAATAAATCCTGGGTGGCCAGCCAGCCCATGACGCCGAAGAAGAACAGCCCCACGAAGAACGCGCCAACGAGAAACTTCGGGATGTGACCTTTTTTGTAGTGGCCGATTTCGTGGGCGAGGACTGCTTCCAACTCGACGGGTTCCAACTGCTCGATGAGGGTGTCGAAGAGCACGATTTTGCGAAACTTGCCAAAGCCGGTGAAGAATGCATTGGAGTGGCCGGAGCGCTTGCTGCCGTCCATCACGAGGATGGTCTTAGCGTTGAATCCCGTGCGTTCGCCGAGGGCCAGCAGGCGGTCGCGCAGCGGGCCTTCCTCCATGGGTGTCAGCTTGTTGAAGAGCGGTATGATCACGCGCGGGGCGAGCACCATCACGATCAACTGATAGCAGAAAAGGACAATAAAGCCCCAGAACCACCAGCTTTTTGGCAACCAGTTGAAAATGCTCAGCAGCAGCGCCAGCGCCGGGATGCCGAGCACCGCGCCGATCGCAAAGCCCTTTAGCTTGTCGCTGATCCACAGACCGACGGTGGACTTGTTAAAGCCGAACTTGGCCTCCAGCTTAAAGGTGCTCAGGTAGTCTGAGGGCAGACTCGGCAGACCAATGATGATCAACGTTAAAAACAATACCACGGCCTGGCCCCAGACGCCTTCGCCGATCGCGCCGGTTAGCGCATTATACAGCCACGCGAGGAAACCGGTGGCGACGATCAGCGCCAGCACTACGGCGTCATAGATCAGCTCTTTGCGGCCAAAGGCGTTCTTCTCCAGCGTGTAGTCGACGGACTTGCGGTAGGTCTCCTCGTCCACGACATCGCGGTAGGCCTCGGGGATGCGGTCCTTGTTCGCGAGCACTTCCTTGCGATTCAGCGACGACAGGCGAAACTCCATCGCGGTCTTGGCGATGAGCAAAACGAGAAAAGCAACAATGATCCAATTCACGCCGCCATTGCTTGGCAGACCTTCGCCCGAGGCAACAAAAAACGCCGGTTGGCAACCGGCGCTTCGTTTAAAAGAATGTAGGTTATCCTAACGGCGGCGGCGCAGCCAGACGACGCCCAGAAGCGCAACAGCGCCCGCGATCATGGCGTAGTGGGACGGCTCGGGAACGGTTCCCAGCGTGATGACCCACTTGTCCACCGGGTCTAAGTCCGGGCCAAAAACCGTGGAGTTCAAATCGACGCCCCATTCGCCATAGCGGTCGGCATACGGGCTGCCGTAGATAGAGTAACCAGCCAGCTCCGAAATAGTCGCCAGGAACGGATCGTAATAAGCTTCGGTGAGCGCTGATGGCGTGCCCTGCAATTGCTCGAAATATAGCCCGGGGTCGGTGGTGGCGTTGCCCGCATTTTGCATAAACCACTCCAGGGACTCTTGGAAGCGAAACTCATTCAAGGGTGGAGTTGCGCCGCTGCCGGGGAAATCCGTTTTGCTGTTGACCGCGCCCGTGATGAAAGAAGCCGAAAGGGAGGCGACCAACGTGTCGAGTAAGCCTGAGTCGATGATGGCTTGGCTCACCGTGCCCATGTTATCATTCCAAGTGCCGGTGTAGATTAGCGTGGACAGCGGCGTGTTGCCCGCCTCGTCAGGGTTGACCACGATACTGCCGCTGACCGGTGTGGGCGTCGTGTTGGTGTTGGAGACGACGTTGTCAATGGTGATGCCGTACGTCTCGCTGCCGGGTTCGCCGTGCTGGGTCACAGTCACGTCAGCGGAGTAGCCGCCGTTGCCACTGTAGGTGAGCGTGGTTGTGGTTGGGTTGGTGGCCGCTTGCTGGTTGGCATACACTTGGCCAAGGTAGCCTTGAAAGGTATGGTAGGGGCCAGTGCTAAACTGTGTGGTGCTGCCGTTTTGGAAATAGTAGGCGGCTGGCCCGAGGATGCGCACGGTTTGGCTGTTGCTGTTTTGGATGACTGGATTGTAGCCACTGGGCGTCGGCGAGGCGAAGGTCTGCATCAACTGAGCGTAGGAGGCCTGACGGGTGTTGGTACCAAAGCCGGAGCTTTGAAATGGCGTGTTCGGGACGCCATTCTTCGTGCCGTAGGTCTGCACATTGATTGGAAAGCTGTAGTAATTGACCGCGGTTAAATCGCCCTGGTCGCCCTGATTGCCTTGAAAGGTCATCTCCACTTCTTCGTAGGCGTAGGTTGCCGTTTGGGGCGATGGCGCGGCGCTCAAATTAAACGGGTTGCCGCCGCCAGTCTCATCCAGGCCAAAGTAGAGGATGCCGCTGTTGACGTTGCTCAGGTTCATGCTTTTCACGTCGCTTAGTTGAATGGGCGTGGTGAGCTGGTTGCTGAAGTGATCCCGCGTTAAATTAATGACTTGGTTGCTTTGATTGGTGTAGGAGACCGAGAACGTGCCGCCGGTCTGCTGCCACATCAGCCAGACATTGTCCGAGCTGAGGTTTCCCAAGTTGTTTTTAAACTCGAAATCGAGTGCACTGAGCGATGCCGAGGAGAGGCTGGCCGCAAGTAGGATAATAACGTGTTTCATAAGCAGTGGTTTGGGCAGGCTTGGTGAGTTTTCATGATAGCCTTCAGACCGCACATGTAAAGCTTTGTTAAAGGGTAAGCTTCATTTCACAGGCAGAAACAGGCTAATTTCGGTTTCGGTGACTTCTTTATGCTGCGAGTAAATAAGCACAATTCGCACGCAAAGTGCGTTGGCCTGGGTTTTGACCATCTAAGACCCCATCACCCCCGCAAAAACTCCGCGATCACACCTCTGGCCTCAGCGCCGGCGTCTTCGAGGACGTAGTGGTCGCAGTCGGGGTAGAGCTGGACTTGGGCGTCAGGGAAGCGGGCGCGCCATTCGGCGAGGAAGTGGTTGTTGAAGCAGAAGTCTTTTTGGCCCCACAGGATGAGCATCGGGCGGTCTTTGAACTGCGCGAGGCCCTCTTCCACGCGCTGGAGCGTGGCGTAGCTGGGGTGTGAGGCGTCCAGCGGGATGTCCGCCACGAAGCGGTGGGTTGCGATGCGGTTGGCCCAGTTGTTGTAGGGGAAAATGAAGCCGGCTTTGACATCGGCGGAGAGGCCCTTGGACGAGGCCATGGTCAGCGCCGGCGCGGCAAAGGCGTTGAACCCGCGCACGATCCATTCGCCGAAGCCGGGGACCTTGCACAGGGCGATGCGCTTGGGGATGCGCTGCGAGCGGAAGGCTGCGGTGTTGAGCACGACGATCCGCTTGACCTTGTCGGGCATGGCTTCGGCGAGGCCCATGCCGATCGCGCCGCCCCAGTCGTGGACGATCAGCGAAAACGACTCCAGCCCGAGCTCGTTGACGAGCGCCTTGACGTTGTCGATGTGGTCCTGCAGACGGTAGGTCCACTGCTGTGGTTTGTCCGAGAGACCACAGCCGATGTGGTCGGGCGCGATGCAGCGGTGGGTCGCGGACAGGTCTTTAATGACGTCGCGGTAAAAGAAGGACCATGTCGGGTTGCCGTGGAGCATGATCACGGGGTCGCCCGCGCCCTCGTCGACGTAGTGCAGGCGGCCGGCCGGCGTTTCCAGCCAGTGGGACGCAAAAGGATACAGCGCGCGGATGTTGGCGGGAAGTTCCATGGCTAGCATTCCAGGGCGAGCATCGCGCAGACGAGGCCGCTGCCGATGCCGAGCAGCGCGGCCTTGGAGCCGGTGGTCAGCGCGCCGGTTTCGCGGGCCTTGGCGAGGGTGAGCGGCAGGGAGACGGAGCCGACGTTGCCCCATTCCTCAAAGGTGGAAAAATCCTTGTCGAGTGCGAGGCCGAGGCCTTCAAAAAGCGCACGCTGGTGGCGTCGGCCGACCTGGTGGCAGATCACGCGGTCGGGCGTATCGGTTGTCCAACCGGTGTGGTCCTGGAAGCGCGTCCAGGTTTGTTGGGCAAGGCCCACGCCCGCTGCGAGCAGCGCCTCGGAGTCGGTTTGCATATCCAGCTCGCCGCCGGCTGAGTCGCCCTGGCAAAGTTGGTTCGCGGTGGAGTCGCTGCCCGTCACGCCGCCGATGATGCGGGGGCAGGGGGCGTCGGTCTCCTCGGCGCGGCAGAGGACCGCAGCCACGGCGCCGGCACCGATGGTGAGGTTCGCAAAATACGGCTTCACGCTCTTGCGCGTGTGCTCGCCCTCCAGCAGGACGCGGAGCGTGCGCTCGATCAGCGGGCGCCCGTTTTCGCCGGAAACGAGGAGCACGCGGCGGACTTGCCCGCTCTCAATCAGGCCGCCCGCGACCATGAGGCCGTTGATGAAGCCCAGGCAGGCGTTGGATAAATCAAAGAGCTGGCAGTGCTGGCCGAGGCCGAGTTCGTGGTGGACGGCGGCTGCGGTGGCGGGCTCTAGGCGGTCGCGGCAAACGGCGCAGTGGATGACGAGGTCGATGTCGCCCGGGCCAAACTTAGACTGCGCGAGCGCCTTCTTGCCGGCTTCAGCGGAGGCGGCGGACGGGCGGTGACCCAGCGGCCAGAAGCGGCGCTCGCGAATGCCGGTCATCAGCTCAAGGCGACCGGCGGGCAGCTTGAGCCGCTCATACAGTGGGGCCAGGCGCGCCTCGATATCGTCCGAAGTCCAGACTTCGGGCGGCTCGGCGTAGGCGAGGCTCTCAATAGCCAGTTGGGAAAAGCTAAACATGCGAAACGCGCAGTTCTGGGCAATAACCCCCGCTGGGGCAAGCGCATATCGTGGGTGGGGCAGTCGGTGGCGGTTGGTCGGTTATTAATGCTGGCGGAACGCGAAGCTCTGTCTTCGCTTATAATCCGTCACTTCAAGGCAGCGCTGGCGGATCGCGAACTTACACGTTCGCTTATAAACTGTCACTTTTGAGACGCAGCTGTGCTGCCATTGGAGCGGTTTATTGAAGAGCGGTAGTATGCGAACGTGGAAGTTCGCGATCCACTGCCCCCCACATTTCCTCGCAGAAAAGACTTTATCGCCGCGCCGCCCGGTGCATGATGCAGAGCGTGGACCCCGAAATTGAGCAGCTTTTGATCTTACAGGACCGCGACTCGCGGCTCTACAACATTGAGCAATCGCTCAAGACCATTCCGCTCGAGTTGGCGAAGTATCAGGCCAAGATCGCCGAGGAGGAAGCCGCCATTGCCGCCGCTCACAAGGAGCTCCAGCAACTCGAAGTGCGCCGCAAGGACCTCGACAACGACGTGAAGTCCGCCGAGGAGCAGATCGTGAAATACAAAAACCAGCAACTGCAGGTTAAGAAAAACGACGAATACCAGGCGCTGACGCACGAGATCGAGCTGACCGAAAACAAGGTAAATGAGCTGGAAGAAGCCGAGATCGGCCTGATGCTCGAGATCGACGAGGGGAACGAACAATTTGCCAAAGCCAAGGCCGAGAGTGACGAGCGCTTGCAGCTGTTTCGCGACGAGATCGAGACGCTGCAAGACCGCGAGCAAACGCTCAAGGGTGAGATCGAAGCGGCCAAGGCCGATGTCGCCAAGGAAATGTCTGCGTGCAATGCCAGGTATTTGCAGTCCTATGAGCGCGTGAAAAGGCGTCGGCCGAAGCCGCCATTTGTGTCGGCGATTGAGGATCATAAATGCGGCGGCTGCCACCTTAAGGTATCCAGCGAAACCGAGTCCGCTACGCGCCAGAAAAGCGAGCCCGTCCACTGCGAAAACTGCGGGCGCATCGTTTACTGGGAGCTTTAATGGGCCAGGCTTGGTTGTTCCTTTTTCTGGCCGGTCTCTGTGAAATCGGCTGGCCAATTGGGCTCAAAATTTCTCAGACGACGAACAAGGTCGCCCTGGGGATTATCATCGCAATCGTATCGATGGCAATCAGCGGCTATTTCCTCTGGATGGCGCAAAAGCAGATCCCCATCGGCACGGCTTACGCGGTGTGGACGGGCATTGGCGCGGCTGGCACGTTTGTCGTCGGGGTGCTGGTGTTTGGCGATGCCTCCAGCGTGCTGCGTTGGCTCGGCGTCGCGCTGATTATCGGCGGCGTGGTGACGCTCAAGCTGGCAGGGAATCATTGATCGATGTAGCATAGGCGTCCCGCCTGTGCGCTTACTCCACCACTTATCCAACGTTTCGAAATCTTTGAATAGTGCACAGGCGGGACGCCTATGCTACGCAGATGCAACGTTTCGAAATCATTGATTCGGGCACAGGCGGGATGTCTATGCCACGGCTTACCGCAGGTCCACCATGCGCTCGTTGGTGATGATGATGTCCACGGGGATGTCGTGCGGCTCGTCGGGGACTTGCTCGACCATTTGGCGGTCGTAGGCGAGGCCGATTTTGAGGGCATCGACGTTGTTGAGCAGGCGGTCGTAATAGCCCTTGCCGTAGCCGATGCGGTGGCCGCGCAGATCGAAGGCGGCCCCGGGCACGATGATAATATCCACCTTCGCTGGGTCGAGCACGGGCAGCGAGGCATCGGGCTCAAGGATGCCGTAAGCGCCGGGTTTTAAATCGTCGAGAGACGTCAGCTCGTGCAGGTGCAGGTTGTCGCCGTCCACGCGGGGTGCCAGCACGGTTTTGCCGCCAAAGCTGCGGTTCATCATGTCGTGCGTGTCGACTTCGCTGCCGAACGATACATAGAACAGCACGCAACCGGCCGAGGTAAAATCCTTCAGCGACAGCAGCCGCTGCATGATTTTAAAATCGCGCTCCTCGCGCTCCTCCGGGTGTAAGGCGCTGCGACGAGCGAGCGCGAGGTGGCGGAGAGCAGCTTTGGAGGACATGTAGCGGAAAGGTCTTGAGCGTGGTGCCGTTTTAGGCGTTGATGCGGGTAGTATGAAAGCTGAACGCATTAAAGCAAGCATTCGCACGATTAAGGGTTGGCCGAAAGAGGGGATCAACTTCCGCGACGTGACCACGCTTTTTGAAGACCCCGCGGCCTTTCGCGCGGTGCTCAACCGCATTGCGGGCTGGGCCACCGATGAGGAATTTGACGCCATCGTCGGCATTGACGCCCGCGGGTTTATCCTGGCCGGCGCGCTAGCCTACCAGCAGCACAAGCCGCTCGTGCTCGTCCGCAAAAAGGGCAAGCTGCCGTTTAAGACGATCAGCGAGGACTACGCCCTCGAATATGGCGAGGCCACCATCGAAACGCATGACACGCCGCTCATCGAGGGCAAGCGCGTGCTGATTGTGGACGACCTCCTGGCCACCGGCGGCACCGCGCTCGCCGCCGCCCGCCTGATGAAGCGCCTTGGTGCCGCGCACATCGCCTTTGCCGCGATCATCGACCTGGTCGAACTCCCCGGCCGCAAAGCACTCGCCAAGGAAGGCATCGACGCTTACACGGTGATCGACTTTACCGAAGACGAATAACTCAACTCATCTTTAATACATCCCGCAGAGGCGCGGAGACGCTGAGAGAATTCAGCAAAAAAATTCTACGCCCACCGCGCGATAAATCAGATTATGTCTGACCAAAAACAACCGGCCTGGTGCTGGCTAGACCTTGAAATGACCGGACTCGATCCGGCCAGTGACCGCATCTTGGAGGCGGCGGTGATTGTCACCTCGCCCGATTTTAGTGAGACCATTGCCGAGTGGGAAACTGCTGTTTTTCAGACGCCCGATGTGCTCGCCGAGATGAACGAATGGTGCCAGAAAACGCATCGCGAAAGTGGCCTGGTGGACCGCGTGCCTGGCGGCGTGACTGAGCCTGCGCTCGACGAAATGCTGGTCAAAACTGTAGAGCCGCACTGGGGCGAGGCACCGGTGATTTTGTGCGGTAACTCGATTGGGCAGGACCGCAAATTTGTCGACCGCTACCTGCCGAAGTTCGCGGGTAAGTTGCATTACCGCATGCTCGACGTGAGCAGCTTTAAGGTCGTCTTCCAGGAACGCTATGATTTGAGCTTCCCCAAGAAGGGCACCCACCGCGCGCTGGACGACATCCGCGAGTCGATTGCCGAGCTGCAGTTTTATCTGGAGCGGGTGCAGGCGTAGTTGAGGCAGGGTAGGCTAGTGAGGCGTATTTTTTAGCCGCGGATGGACGCGGATTGAACGCGGATGCCTAAAGGAACGCGACGCTCTGTCGTCGCTTACTGTCGATGATTCTGAGGTGGCGTCTATGGCGTTACCACCTCTGAATGGCTATGCTCTTTTGATTTAAACTGTTTCAATATTACATCAAACAGTGCGGGATCTATGTCGCTATATCCCAAGTAATGGAAAATGAGCGCACCTTCTCTCCATTCGAATGAGATTCCCCTAAGGTAGCTATCCTTTCCTTCAGAGGCACGAATAGAAAGTCTATAGTATATAGCGTCCTCTTTTACACTTTCTTCTTTTTCGCCTATCGTTTCTCCCTGCTCAGCCGCTTTTGCTGCCGATATGCCCAAGAACGAATTCTTTAAAATCTCCGGTCCGTGTTTTCTAATATCAGGGTTGACCGGGTCCAGATAGCATATGACTAGGTTATTATAGGTATCCTTATGCTTTAAAACTAAGGCATGGATAGTGCCAACGCCTGCAATCTCATGTTCGTAGGCTCCGTCTGACTCCCAAACATCTGGAAGCGAGCATGTCACATATTCTTTTATGTTAAAAACATTCTGTGCTCCGTTTACAGCGCAGACCAAGGAAAGCTGGAGAAGGATTATTTGGTAGAAGAAATTCATATGCAGAACAGATGGAATGAAGGCGACGACAGAGCGTCGCGTTCCGCCACTCCACCGCCATTTATTCGCCGTTACTGATCCATCTCTCAGCCCGCAGTCTTTTCCGCGATTTCGCGGATGACGGCGCCGACGTTGTCGGGAATGGCGATGGGGATGTTTTGCTGGGCGAAGGTGTCGCGGACGTGTTCGTCGAAGTTCTTTAGGTAGGGGACGCAGAGGACGACGGCGTCGATTTGTGGCATGCTGTTGAGGATGATCGCCTGGCCGAGGGTGACGGTGTAGCGGCCGCGGAGGTTGTGCTTGCACTCCAGGGCGATGCGGACGGTGCGGTCGGTCTTTTCGTCGACGTGCTGGATCAGGAAGTCTGTGCGCAGGTTGCCGATGGCGGAGTAGCGCGTGTAGCAGATGTCGTCGGCGCGGAGAATTTCCTCGATGTCGTCCTCGAAGTCGATGGAGGCGGCCTTGGCGGCGGAGTAGTCGCTGCCGGCGTCGATGGCCGATTGTAAATTAACCTCGTCGCGGGCCGAAGCAGTGGCGGGCGGCATTGGGGCGGGCACGCCGGGCTGGGAAAGGAGCTGCGAGGGGTGGCCGCTCAGCTCGGCTTCCACGCAGAGCGTGACGTAGCGGCTGAAGGAGAGGCCCAGGGCGCGGGAACGCTCGCTGGCGCGTTCGCGGAGGTCGGGGTGGAACGAAACGCCGACTGTTTTGTGCTTTTGATCGTCTGCGGGCATGGTTTTTTCCGGTTTTTGAGGGCTGCTTATCAATTGCGTTGTGTAAATCTTTGATACTCAAGGCAGGATAATAGCCAATAATAAAATAAACAAAAATAGTAAATTAGTGTTGCCTGAGGCGGATAAATTTCTGAGAATACGTTCACTATGAAAGCACTGAACAAAAGCACTGTCAATGTTTCGATCACACTGCCACCGAGCCTTCATTTGGCGGCTCGTCAAGCGGCTTCGGAGGACCAGCGATCCCTTTCAGGCCTGATTGCATCACTGCTCAAGGACCACCTATGCGCGGAGGGCTATGTGTCGCCCACGCTGGAGCGCCTGGAGCGTCCCTACAGTCGGCGGAGAGCTTAGGCTGTTGTCCGTCAACTACCACCACTGTACACTATTTGCTAATCTTTACACCTTGCCTAGCCGTCATGAAAAAATCTTCCGCCGCGACTCACTTTGAAGTTCTGCTGCCCGAGGGGCAGAAATGGTTTACCACGCGCGAAGTCGCAGACATGCTGGGGCGCACGCCTCAGTTTGTCCGCGATTGTTATGAGAGCGGTCGCCTGCCGGGCCACCGTTTTACCAGCTACGTGAAGGGGCGCACCCGCTACACGTATCAATTTCACCGTGACACGATGCTGCTCTTTCTGTTGGAGACGGCAAACTACGAGCCCGAGGATTTTGCGGACCGGCTGGTGGCACTGTTGACCAACCGCAGCACGGCGGAATCTCAGGCGATTTTCCGGAAGGCGGGTGTGCTCGTGGCCCCTAAGACTCAGCCTGATTCGGGGCGTGGGGGGCGCTTGCGGGCGACAGGAACTTGTTGATCACGGTGCGGACCTGCGCGACAGTGGCCGGCTTGGGCAGGAAGAAATTTGCCCCGGCGGTGAGGCAGCGATCGGCGTCGGCCTGGTCGGCATAGCCGGAGATGACGACGATAGGGATGTCTCGCGTGCGCCAGTTGAGGCGGAGCAGGCGAAGGTCGGTGTAGCCGTCGATATCGGGCATGAGGATGTCGAGCAGGATCAGGTCGGGTCGGTTTTTCTTCGCCTCGTCGAAGGCGTCTTTACCGTTGTCGACCTGGATGGTGCGATGCCCAAGCTTGCGCGCCGCTGCATTGAGAAAGGTGCGTGTTGCCTGATCATCGTCGGCGATCAGGATGAGCTTCGCATTGGGATCGACATCACTCATTCCGATAGCTTGTCGTAGAGGAGATGCCCTGAATTGTGAAGATGAAAATGTTACAACGACGGATTTGGAACGCCAGTGTCACGTTTTAGCGTGTCATTCGCGGGCCGACCGTTACAAACGTCCTTATGCAAATCATACGCTCAGTCGAGGAAATGCAATCCCATGTGACGCGCTTGCGGGGCAAGGGCCAGTTGATCGGCCTGGCACCGACGATGGGTGCTCTGCATGACGGCCACCTGTCGCTGATCGATATTGTGCGCGAAAAGGCGGATGTGGTCATCGTCTCGATCTTCGTTAACCCGACTCAGTTCGGGCCCAATGAAGACTACGACCGCTATCCGCGCCAGATGGACGAAGATCTCGCCGCCTGTGAAGCGCGCGGGGCGGACATCATTTTTATGCCCGAGCGCGAGGACATCCTGCCACCGTCGTTCTCCACCTACGTCGAGGAGACCAAGTATTCGCAGGGGCTGTGTGGCATTTCCCGGCCGGGGCATTTCCGCGGCGTATCGACGATTGTGGCGGCGCTTTTTAACATCTGCCGCCCGGATTTCGCGGTCTTTGGTCAAAAGGATGCCCAGCAGGCCGCCGTGATCAAAAAGATGGTTAAGGACCTCTTTTTCCCGGTGGAGGTGATCATTGCGCCAATCGTCCGCGAAGCCGATGGCCTGGCCATGAGTTCACGCAATCGCTACCTCGAGCCTGGCGAGCGCGCCGATGCCGTGCGCATTTCGCAGGCGCTCAAGATTGGGCAGGACATCGTAACCAAGGGCAACCTGAGCGTGGACCGCATTAAGGCCGAGGTGACGCATCACCTGAGCCAAAGCCGTCGCATTCGGATTATTTACGTGGAGATCGTTGACCGCGACACCATGAAGCCCGAGCGCGAGGTACACCGTGGTCAAAGCCTCTTGACCGTAGCCGTCTGGTTGGATCAGACTCGCTTAATCGATAATATTTCACTCTAACTTTCTTACATGCCAAAATATCTCCTTACCCTGGCCGCTCTGATGGCCGCTCTGTTCCTCGCTGGTTGCGGGGATGACGATACCGTGAAGTCCAAGCGTTTCTACATTGAGTCTGCTGCGGGCGGCTCCAGTGGCGATATCGGCCGCACCATCACGCTACCGCAAAGCGGCTTGAGCTACAATGTGCGCGGCGAGCCGCTCTTTACGGAGGCGGACATCACCAATGTTCAGTTGGTCAAGGTGGCTTCCGGCGATCATGCCTTGCTCTTCCACCTGAACGAGCCAGCCGCGCGCAAGCTTTACCGCCAGTCGGTTTCGAATAACGGCCGTGTGGTTATTTTTGAATACGGTGGTAAGCCCGTTGGTGCCCGCCAGCTCGATGGTGCCATCAGTGATGGCCGCTACTTCACCTTTGTCGAAGTGCCTTACCCGGAGCTGGAACAAATGGTGCTGGAAATGCAGGGCGAGACCAAGATCATGAATGAGAAGGTCCGCGAAGCCCGTTTCTAACTATATGCTCTTCCGCCAGCGTCGCGTCACCGCCTTCCTCATCTGCCTGCTGGCCCTGTGGCCAGGGATCATCCAGGCGGCGCCGCCTCTTTATTGGCCCACGCCGAACCCGGCCTTCTTCGAAGGGGCGGAGTGGGATGAGGTCACCCAGCCCACGGCGTCCGGTCGGCCGGAGTCCGCACTTTTTGGCTGCGTGCGCAACGGGGGCTCGCGCTTCCATGAAGGGCTGGACCTGAAGCCGATTGGCCGCGATCGCAACCACGAGGCGACCGACGCCATCTACGCTGCCATGCCCGGCCGCGTGATGTATATTAACAAGGTCGCCGGCAATAGCAGCTACGGCCGCTACATTGTGCTGGAGCACCCCGAGGCCGATGTGCCCGTTTACACGCTTTATGCGCACCTGGCTAATATCGAGACCGGCCTGCGCGAGGGAGACTTCGTGACCGGAGGCCAGCGCATCGGCACGATGGGCCGCTCCGCTGGCGGTTACTCAATTCCGCGTCAACGCGCGCACCTGCACTTCGAGATCGGCCTGCGCAAGACCAGCCACTTCGACCGCTGGTATAAGGAAGCCGGCTACACGGGAAAAAATCATCATGGCGACTACAGCGGGTTGAATTTGATTGGTGCCGACCCCGTTGATTTCTGGGACGACGTGCGCACGCAGGAGTTCAAGGACTTCAAGAGCTACTTCCACGGCTTGCCCACGGCGTTCACGCTGCGAGTCGGCACGAATACGGTGCCGGAGTTTATTAACCGCTATCCGGGCCTGCTAACCAAGTCCATTCCCGTGGATGGCGTGAGCGGCTGGGACATCGAATACACCTGGTATGGTCTGCCGAAAAAGTGGACGCCGCTCGGCCCCGAAGCCTTCCCCTATGGCGCGAAAGAGGGCGACCTTGCCCTGGTGGAATTCAACCCCGAGGCCTTCGCCGGGCAATGCCGCGATACGCTGGAGTTCTCGTCGTCCAACCCCGAAGGCACCGCCAAGCCGGGTAAGAATTTAAAGAGCGATTTAAAGATGCTCTTTGGGTTTTAGTCTCTACTGGAGGGCGATGCTTCGTCATCGCCGCCAGCATACTGCCCCGGGCTGAGCTTGTCGAAGCCTGGACCGATAGATTTGCCCATTGGGCAAATGCTGACTCCAACGTGGCGGCGATGACGAAGCATCGCCCTTGTGTTTTCCTTTTTTGACACTATTTAGGAAAATGATGCTTCCGAGAATGGTAGAACTAACACGTCGCAGAAGCGTCATTTTCCGAAGCCGGGCTGGCTCGCCACCGCCCTGGAGCGCATCTGCTGCTCGACTGGAGCCCGGGCGG